>JAEZMI010000032.1 GCA_023414975.1 Pseudomonadota bacterium
TCGGCTCGCCCCGCCCCTCGTCGAGATAGGCGAAGTCGAGTCCATCGTGGTGGAAGGTCGGCATAAGCGGGCGGGCTCCGGCGGGACAGCAAGCCGCGCACGCTAATCAGCCGCCCCGCCCCTGCCAAGCGCCCGCCGTGCAGGACAGGGCTGCGCCGCCTCTCTCTAGGTCAATGAGAGAGCCGGCGCCACGCGCGGCCGCTTCCACAGCGGCCGCACCAGCGCGACCACGAAGGCGTTGAAGGAGGAGATGAGCCCGATCACATTGACGATGGCGGCGATGACCCAGAAGGCGAGCTTCGCCGCCGCCTCGGTGACGAACAGCGCGCCGCGCCCGAGCACCTTGATGATGGCGAGCGTCTTCCCGCCCTTCACATCGGCGAGCCGGGCGAGCCGCGCCGCCCCCGCCGCGTCGTCGACATGGGCGAGACCGGCAAAGGCCGCGCGCGTGCCCGCCTTGCTGGAAGCGCGGCCGAGATCGACCACCGCGCCCGCCGCCTGCAGCTTGCGGCCGCTGCGCGCCGCATCCAGCAGATGGGCCGCGAAGCGCCCGCCCAGCACCCCGGCGCGCCGGGCGCCCTTCACGATGCTCAACCCCGCGCGGACGGTGAGTGGCGCCCCGAAGGCGGCATAGGTTGCACCCGTCGCCGCGATGCCGGCGCCCGCCAGTGCAACCATGAACTCGTCGACCGGCTCGCCCCGCGCCCAGTGGATCGCCTGCCGGCCGAGGTCGCGCACATCGCCCCAGACCGTTAGATCGCCCGCGATCGATCCCGCCAGACCCGCCTGACAGTTCACCTCACCGGCCACCAGACCCATGCCGAAATCGCGCGCCGCGCGGGGCAGAACGCCATCCGCCGCCACAACCTGCGCGCGCAATTCGTCCCGCACCGGCACCTGCCGGGAATCGGCGAGTTCGAGGAAGCTGCGGGCGAGTTCGCGATCCTCATCCGTAAGCGCCGCCGTGATCTCCGCCTCCACGCGCGCGGCGTCCAGCACCCCGGCGAGCTGAAGGTCCGCGACGCGGGCGGCATCGTCCTGCGCCGCGATCAAGGTATAATAATACTTACCCACCGGCACGACCCAGTGGGCGGCGCCGGCGAAGGCGGCGAAAAAGGCGATGGCGGCGAGAAGACGGCGCATGGCATTCATGGGGTTCGTGCACGCAAAGTGCCACATGGTGATGCATCACCATTGTGGCGAGCCCAAGGAGACCCGCCTTATGCCCTTGATGCACAAGCCTTTGCCGGCGGGAGCCCGCCGCGTGGCTTGCCGGGGCGGCCGCCGCTTCCGGCCTCCCTTTGCCTCTTGGACCGGGCGCCGCCAGCGGCTATGTTCCGCCCGATCGCATCCTGCAGCGCGAGCCGATCAGATTGAATCGATCTGCCCGGTAAATCGCCCTCTCACTTTATGATCACGCTCTAAACGCGGACGGAAAATCATGGCGGGCCACGTCGTTCCTCACTTCCACAATTCGGCGGGCGTGCCGAGCATCACCATCGGCGCCAAGGAATTCATGTGCGTGGGCGCCCGCCCGCCCTTCGATCACCCGCATGTCTTCCTCGACATGGGGTCCGATGACGAGATCATCTGCCCCTATTGCTCGACCCTCTACAAATACGACCATCACCTGCACGGCACCGAGTCGAACCCGCCGGACGCGCTCTATGAGGCGCCGGCCGCCGCCTAAGCGCGGCCGAGGGCGTCATCATGGCCACGCCCCACATCGTCGTCGCCGGCGCCGGCATTGGCGGGCTGACCGCCGCTCTGGCGCTCGCTCGGTCTGGGTATAAAATTACCGTTCTGGAACGTGCCGGCGCGATCGAGGAGGTCGGCGCCGGCGTCCAGCTCGCGGCCAACGCCACGCGCTGCCTGAAGGCCCTCGGCGTTTATGAACGCGTGCGCGAAGCGGCCGTTGAGCCTACCGGCTTCGCGGTGATGGACGGGCGAAGCGGCCGCACACTCACCCGCGCCCCCATGGGGGCAAGCGCGGAAGCCCGCTTCGGCGGCCCGTTCCTCGTCATCCACCGCGCCGATCTTCAGGGGGCGCTGGCACAGGCGGCGCGCGAGACTGCCGCCATCGAGATCCGTCTCGGCCGCCGCATCGATGGCTTCACGGTCCTGCCCGACGGCATCGCCGTCCACGCCGATCATGGCGGATCCCGCGAATCGGTCCATGCGGCGGCCCTCATCGGCGCGGACGGGCTGCGTTCGGCCGTTCGCGGCCTGCTGCATCCGGGTGTCGCGCCGTCCTTCCGGGGCCGCGCCGCCTGGCGGGCGACCGTCCCGCCCGAGGCACTGCCGGCCCGCCTCGCCGATCCGGTAACGCGGCTCTGGCTGGGGCCGGGGGCGCATCTCGTCTCCTATCCGGTGAAGGCGGGGCGCGCGATCAACCTCGTCGCCATCACCCCCGACAGCCGCCAGACCCATGGCTGGGGCCTTCCCGCCGCGCCGCAGGAACTTCTCGGCCACTACGCCGGCTGGGGCCCGGACGCGCAGGCACTGCTGGCCGCGCCGCAAGGCTGGCTGCGCTGGGCGCTGTTCGATCTCGACCCGCTCCCCGCCTGGGGCGCCGGTCCCGTGACGCTGCTCGGCGATGCCGCCCACGCCATGTGCCCCTTCCTCGCCCAAGGCGCGGCACAAGCCATTGAGGACGCTGTCGTTCTTGCCGCCAGCCTGCAGGCCGGGCCGGACATTCCCGCGAGCCTGCGCCGCTATGAGGCGCTGCGCCGGCCGCGCACCGCCCGGGTTCAGGCCGCCGCGCGCGGCATGGACCGCATCTATCATCTCGGCGGCCCGGCGCGCATCGCCCGCGATCTGGTCATGCGGGCCCGCGCCGGCGAGGCGGTGCTGGAACGCTACCGCTGGATCTATGGCTGGGAGCCCCCGCTCGCCGCCTGAGCAGCATCGACGTCGTTCATGACCCCCATGAGAACATCTCGTTTTTCGATCCGGGGTCCTGGGAATAGGGTCGCGCCATGCCGGAAGGAGACCCGCCCATGCCCGCGACAAACCGCGCCGCGCCAACGCCGCGCGCCGCCTCCCCTGCCCTCGCCGGGTCCCCTGCCCTCGCTGCGCCCGCCCGCAGCGTCCTGCCGCTGCCGCTGCTCGTCTCGCTCTTTTGTGTGCTGTGGTCCTCGGCCTTCGCCGGGGCGAAGCTGGCGCTGGCCGACTGCCCGCCGCTCATCCTCCTGGCGACGCGCCTGCTGCTCGCCGGCTCCATCATGCTGGCGCTTGCCTGGACGATGGACGGCCGGCCCGCCATGCGCCGGCGCGACGTGGCGGCGCTGATCGGCATCGGCATCCTCAACAACGCGGTCTATCTCGGGCTCAACTGGACCGCGCTCACCTTCACCTCCTCGGCCTACACCGCCGTGCTGACGAGCTGCCTGCCGCTGGTGGTGGCGCTGTTCGCCGGCCCGGTTCTGGGCGAGCGGATGAACCTGACCAAATGGGCCGGCATCGCGCTGGGTCTGGTGGGCGTCGTCATCGTCCTGCGCTCGCGCCTCGCCGACGCCCACGAGACGCTCGCCGGCACGCTGCTAATCGCCGGTGGAGTCACGGCGCTCGCGGCCGGCACGCTCGCCGTCAAATATTTCGCGCCGCGCGGCGGGGTGTGGACCGGCAATGCCGTGCAGTGCCTCGCCGGCGGGCTGGCGCTGATCCCGGTCGCGCTGGCGACGGAGAGCTTCAGCGACATCCGCTTCACGCCCAACCTCTTCGGCGGGCTCGCCTTTCTGGTCTTTGCGGTGTCAATCGGCGGTTACGGGCTGTGGTTCTATCTGCTCACCCGGTCGAGCGCGACGGCCGCCTCCAGCCTGCACTTCCTCATGCCGCCGCTCGGCCTGTTCTTCGGCTGGCTGCTGCTGGGCGAGGCGGTGCCGCCGCTGGATTTCCTCGGCATCGCCCCCATCGCGCTGGGCATCTGGCTGGTGACGCGCCCGTCGCGCCGGCTGCCACCTCTAGCCTAAGCCACCTCTTGCCTAAAGCGACCCGTGTTCAGGCGACCGCTTCCGCCGCCTGAAGCGCCTTCACCAGCGTGTAGGAGCGCTTCTTGGCGGCGAGGTCGGGAATGGGCGTGGTGATCATCAGCTCATCCGCCTGCGTCGTGTCGAGATAATGCTGGAGGCCGGCCGCCACTTTGTCGGGGCCGCCCACCAGCACTTTTTCGCGATTGCGGCGGATGAAGGCGCGGTCCTGCTCGCTATACGGGAAGGCCGCCGCCTCCTCGGCGCTGGGGATCGGCCGGTAATCGCCCCGCGCCCGGCGCAGATGGGCGAGATCGACACTCCCCGCCAGCCATTCGGCCTCCTCGTCCGTCGGCGCGCAGACCACGGAGAGCGCCAGAATGGCGTGCGGCACCGCCAGCCGCTCGGAGGGCTGGAAGCCGGCGCGATAGCTCAGCATCGCGTCGAGGACGTCATGCTGGGCGAAATGATGCGCAAAGGCGAAGCCGACGCCGATCTGCGCCGCCAGCCGCGCGCTGTATCCGGATGAGCCGAGCAGCCAGATCGGCGGCAGCCCGACATCCACCGGCATGACCTGGATGTTGCGATAGGGATGGTCCGCCGGCCAGCCGCCCTTGTCCCACAGCATCAGTTCCTTCAGCCGGTCGAGGAAATCATCGCCGGGGTCGACATCCATGCGCCGGCGCAACGCGTGAGCGGTGAGTTGATCGGTTCCGGGCGCGCGGCCGAGGCCGAGGTCGACCCGGCCGGGATAGAGCGCCTCCAGAACCTTGAAACGCTCGGCCACCATCAGCGGCGCGTGGTTTGGCAGCATGATACCGCCGGAGCCGACGCGGATGCGCCCGGTCACGGCGAGAATCTGCCCGGCCATGACGTCCGGCGCCCCGGAGGCGACGGAGGGGAGGTTGTGATGCTCGGCGACCCACAGGCGCTCAAAGCCGAGCGCGTCGACATGGCGGGCGAGTTCGAGCGTGCCGCGCAGCGCTTCTGGCCCCGTGCCGCCCTCGGCGACAAAGGACAGGTCGAGCACGGAGAGGGGAACATCGGGAAGCTGGGACATCCCCTTCACTTAAGCGTCGCGGCCGTGCCCGCAAGGCGCGGCGCGACACAGGGCTGGAGCCTGCGCCCCTCGGCCCGCGCCACATCGATTCAACCCTGTCCGGTCGCGTGCTAGCCGATGCTCATCAGGCTGGCATTGCCGCCGGCGGCCGCCGTGTTGGTGCTGATGGAACGCTCCAGCATAAGCAGATCGAGCGGGTAGATCTCGCCGCGCGCCAGCGCATCGGGCGTCAACCCGTGCACCATGACGATGGGGCCGTCGCGCTCGGCGATCGAGGCATTGACCTCCCGCAAGGCGTCGCCGTCCCCTTCGAACAGCACCGCGCCGAAAGCGGCCGCGTGGATATCGTCGATACCCACGACAAGATCGCCAAGCCCGTCTGGCACGGAAGGCAGCGCCGAGGCCGGGATCAACGCCTTGTTGCCGGTCGCGAGCGCGCTGGCGACCTGCACCGCGCGTCCATGCGCGGTGCTCGCAAGGCAGAGCACGGCGCCGCGCGGCGCCAGCGCGTACAGGTTCTGCTCGCCCACCGGACCGGCCAGCTCGTGGCGCGCGCCGTAGGGCGAAGCTTCGAGCACCCGCCTGCACGCCTCGCGCGTATGCGGGTCGCTTATGGTATCGGTCCATTGCCGCGCGGCGTCCGGCGCCTGCCCCGCAAGCGGACCACGCTCGGGCCGCACGGCCAGCAGCCGCCCGAGATAAAGCGGCCCGCCCGCCTTCGGCCCCGTGCCGGAAAGCCCATGCCCGCCAAAGGGCTGCACGCCGACGACAGCGCCGATGATGTTACGGTTCACATAGAGATTGCCGGCCTCGATGCGCCCCGTGACACGGGCAATGGTCTCGTCGATGCGGGTGTGCAGGCCGAAAGTGAGGCCGTAGCCGGTGGCGTTGATGGCGTCGATGAGCGCGTCGAGCGACTCGCGGCTGTAGCGCACCACATGCAGCACCGGGCCGAACACCTCGCGGGTCAGCGCCGCGATATCGTCGATCTCGATCAGGGTCGGCGGCACGAAGCTGCCATGCCGGGTCGCCTCCGGCAGGTCCATCTGCTCGACCCGGTGGCCCGCCCGGCGCATCCGCTCGATATGCGCCTCGATGCCCGCGCGGGCCTCGTCGGTGATCACCGGACCGATATCTGTGGAGAGCTGCACCGGATTGCCCACGACCAGTTCCTTCAGCGCGCCGCGCAGCATCTCCAGCATGCGGTCGGCCACATCTTCCTGCAGGCACAGGATGCGCAGGGCGGAGCAGCGCTGGCCGGCGGAATCGAAGGCGGAGGCGAGCACATCGCCCACCACCTGTTCCGCCAGCGCCGAGGAATCGACGATCATCGCGTTCTGACCGCCCGTCTCGGCGATAAGCGGGATGGTGCGCCCCTCCGGGCTCAGCCGGTTCGCCAGCTGGCGCTGGATGAGCCGCGCCACCTCGGTGGAGCCGGTGAACATCACGCCGCGCGTGCGCGCATCCGCGACCAGTGCCGCGCCGATATCGCCCGCGCCGGGAACCAGCTGCACCGCGCCCGGCGGAACGCCGGCCTCGCGCAGGATGTCGACCGCCGCGGCGGCGATCAGCGGCGTTTCCTCCGCTGGCTTGGCCACCACCGCGTTGCCGGCGGCAAGTGCAGCCGCGACCTGGCCGGTGAAGATGGCGAGCGGAAAGTTCCATGGGCTGATGCACACCACCGGCCCCAGCGGGCGGTGCGTGTCGGCCTCGAAGCGCGCGCGCACCTCGGCCGCGTAATAGCGCAGGAAATCAACGGCTTCGCGCACTTCGCCGATGGCGTTCGGGAAGGATTTGCCGGCCTCCCGGATGATGAGGCCGATGAGCGCCGGCAACCGCGCTTCCATGATGTTGGCGGCGCGCATCAGGCACGCGGCACGCGCCGCCGGCGGGGTGGACTGCCAGATCGGCAGGCTGGCCTGCGCGATCTCCATGGCGCGCGCCGCGAGGGCGGGCGTCGCCTCTTCCACCGTGCCGACCTCGTCACGCCGGTCCGCCGGGTTGGTGACCGGGCGAGGACGGCCTGCGGCGGGGTCGTCGCCGAGCAGAGGCACCGCCCGCACCGGCGCGGCGCTCCCTGCCAGCAGTGCCGCGGCGAGCGAGGCAAGGCGTTGTTCGTTGGAAAGGTCCAGCCCGGCCGAATTGCGCCGTGCCTCGCCGAAAAGGTCCGCCGGCGCGGCGATACGCGGATGCGGCGCGCCCAGCGGCTCGATGCGTCGGGCGGCCTCCACCGGGCTCTCGATCAGTTCGTCGACCGGTACCTTCTCGTCGGCGATGCGGTTGACGAAGGACGAATTCGCCCCGTTCTCCAGCAGGCGGCGGACGAGATAGGCGAGCAGCGTCTCATGCGTTCCCACCGGGGCATAGACGCGGCACGGCCGCCCCAGCTTCTCCCGCCCGACCACCTCCTCGTAGAGCGGCTCGCCCATGCCATGCAGGCACTGAAATTCATATTGCCCGGCATAGTAGTTGGCCCCCGCCATTTCCATGATGGTGGCGAGCGTCTGCGCGTTGTGGGTGGCGAATTGCGGAAACACCACATCGGGCGCAGCCAGCAGTTTGCGGGCGCAGGCGAGGTAGGAAATGTCGGTGTGAACCTTGCGCGTATAGACCGGGAAACCTTCCAGCCCGTCCACCTGCGCGCGCTTGATCTCGCTGTCCCAATAAGCGCCCTTCACCAGACGGATCATCAGCCTGTGGTTCGAGCGCCGCGCGAGGTCGATGAGGTAATCGATCACATAAGGGCAACGCTTCTGATACGCCTGAACGACGAAACCGATGCCGTTCCAGCCGCTTAGCTCGTCGTCGAAACACAGCGCTTCAAGCAGGTCGAGGGAGATTTCGAGCCGGTCCGCCTCTTCCGCGTCGATGTTGAGCCCCATGTCGTAATGGCGGGCGAGCTTCGCCAGCGCGGCAACGCGCGGCAGCAACTCATTGATGACGCGCTCATATTGCGCCCGGCTGTAGCGCGGGTGCAGGGCTGAGAGCTTGATCGAGATGCCCGGCCCCTCATAGATGCCGCGCCCCGCCGACGCCTTGCCGATGGCGTGGATCGCCTGTTCGTAATCGGCGTAATAGCGCTGCGCGTCGGCTTCGGTGGTGGCCGCTTCGCCCAGCATGTCGAAGGAGTAGCGGAAGCCCTTCGCCTCCATTCGGCGCGAATTGGCCAGTGCCTCGGAGATGGTCTGTCCAGTGACGAACTGCTCGCCCATCATCCGCATGGCGACATCGACGCCCTTTCGGATGACCGGCTCGCCGCCCCGGCCGATAAGCTTGGTGAGCGCGCCGGTGAGGCCGACCTCGCTAGAGGTGGTGGTCAGCTTGCCCGTGAGAACGAGGCCCCAGGTCGCGGCATTCACGAACAGCGACGGGCTATGGCCGAGATGGGACTGCCAGTCCCCCTTGCCGATCTTGTCGCGGATCAAGGCATCCCGCGTCGCCCGGTCGGGAATGCGCAGCAGCGCCTCGGCGAGGCACATGAGCGCGACGCCCTCCTGGCTCGACAGCGAATATTCGTGGATCAAACCCTCCACGGGCCCCTTCTGGCCCTTGGCCCGCAGCGCCTCGACCAAGGTCCGCGCCCGCCTCTCCGCCGCCACCGCCTTGGCCGCCGGCAGCTCCGCCGCGCCGATCAGCAGCGGCACGGCCTCCTCCTCCGGCATGCGGTAGGCGCCGGTGATGCGCGCGCGCAATACACCCTGTGGCTGCACCGCCCGCGCGAAAGCCAGGAATGGACTCACAACCCCCTCCCCCACGGCAGCGACCGCACCTTCGGGGCCAGTCTCGCCCGAAGGGTGCAACCCAAGTTCCACCTGTCCCACAGCACGCAGGATCGCCTGCTTCACCAGCGCGTGCGGTGTGCAGCCTTCCTGCTCCGCAGCCGCCTTAATGCGAGCGCGAAGCTCCTCGTCGACCTTCACGCCTATGGTGGTGCTGGACATAGCGATCTGTCTCCGGTCGCGATCAAATGCGGTGCAACCGTAAAGGTGCAACCCCGATTAGGCAAGGTGTCACTTTTGGCTTACCCGAAGTTCGCGTGATCGTAAAAGCGCAAACAATGCCGGGCGGCAAGCTGATGGTCGTCCACGGCCCGTTCCCGGAGATTGACAACCGATGAAACCGGTTTCATTCTCCTCATGAAACCGGTTTCATCGGTGAGAAACACGTGGCTCAGTCTCCGTCCGCACCCGCTCCCACCATCCGTCTCGTCGCCCGGGAAGCCGGCGTGTCGCAGGCGACAGTGTCGCGGGCTTTCTCTCAGCCGGAGCTGTTGACGCCGGCGACCGTGGAGAAGGTGCTCGGCACGGCGAAGCGCCTGGGTTATGTGCCCAATCAGGTGGCGCGCGCTCTGTCGACCGGACGCGCCGGCAACATCGCCCTGATCCTGCCCGACGTGACCAACCCCTTCTTCTCCGCCCTTATGCGGGGGGCACAGGCACAGGCCTATAAGCGCGGCTACGCCACCTTTCTCGGCGATTCCGACGAGACCGCGCATCTTGAGGACGTGCTGCTCGGCAAGCTGGCGGCTCAGGTCGATGGCTTCGTGCTGGCCTCACCCCGCCTGGACGAGCCGCTGATCCGCAAGCATGCCGGCCGGCGGCCTCTCGTGGTCATCAATCGCGATCTCGATGGCATGGGCCGCGTGCTCGTCGACACCACCGGCGGGTTCGAAGCCGCCGTGGCCCTGGTGGCCGAGCTCGGACATCGCGCCATCGCCTATGTCGGCGCCCCCGCCTCGTCCTGGTCGAACCAGCAGCGCGCGCGGGCGGTGGCAAAGGCCGGCGCCGAACTCGGGTTGCGCGTCGTCGAGATCGCCGCCGGTCGCCCGAGCCATGAAGCCGGCCGCGCCTGCGTCGCGGACCTGCTGGAAAGCGGCGCGACCGCCGCCCTCGCCGTGGACGATGTGGTGGCTCAGGGAATCATGGCGGGTCTTTCCGAACGGGGCCTGTCCATACCCCGGGATTTCAGCGTGGTCGGCTGCGACGACATCATCGCCTCTACCACTTATCCGCCGCTCACCAGCGTGAACGCCCATTGCGCCCTGGCAGGCGCCAATGCGGTGGATCTGCTGCTCAACGGCCTCGCAAATCCCACGCCGCCGGTTGAGAGCCACGTCCTCAAGGCCGAGCTCGTCATCCGCGGCTCCACCGGCGCCGCCCCCGTCCTTGCGCCGGCCGCGCGGGCTCCGACCGGGAAGGCGGCGCCGGTCGAAACCGATCCGTCCAGCAGGAAGTGAACATGATCGACATCCACCTCTACGAAACCAAAACGGCCAACGGCAAGGCGGCCGCCGATTTCGGCGCCGCGGCCATCCACGAAGCCATTGCCGCGAAGGGGAAGGCCAATGTCGTCATCGCGACCGGGGCCAGCCAGTTCGAGATGCTGGAGGCGCTGGTCGCCGCGCCGGGGATCGACTGGTCGAAGGTCACCGCCTTCCATCTCGACGAATATATCGGCATGCCCGAGACGCATCCGGCGAGCTTCCGCAAATATCTGAAGGAGCGCGTCACCGGGAAACTCCCCCACCTCGGCGCCTTCCATTTCATCGTCGGCGACGCGCCCGATCTCGACGCCGAACTCGCCCGCATGAACGCCCTGCTCGACGCACATCCGATCGATGTGATGTTCGCCGGCATTGGTGAAAACGGGCATCTCGCCTTCAACGATCCACCCGCGGATTTCGACAGCACCGTCGCCTACAAGGTCGTCGAACTGGAGGAGCGCTGCCGGCGCCAGCAGTTCGGCGAGGGCTGGTTCCCGACCCTGGACGACGTGCCGACCGAAGCCATCTCCATGACCGTGCAGCGGATCATGTCGAGCGCGGTCGTGGTGCTTACCGTGCCGGACGAGCGCAAGGCCGAGGCCGTGCAGCACGTGCTGGAAGGGCCCGTCAGCAATATGTGGCCGGCATCGATCCTCCAGCGGCACCCGGCCTGCCACCTGTTCCTCGACCGCGCCGCGGCGAGCCGGCTCGCCAGCATGCCGGCATCCGCGCAGGCCTGAACCTTCCCCCAGTGCCGACAAACAACACTAGCCAGAGTGGAGAGAACGAATGTCTTGCATGAGCTGGAAATCCAGCCTGTTGACGGCGGGCGCGCTGCTCGTCTCGACCACCTTCGCAGCCATGGCCGAGCCGGTCGTGATCAATGTCATCGACGTCGCCGGCGACCTTCAGGTCAGCCAGCCGGCGCTGGAGAAGTTCCAGGCCGAACACCCGGAGCTGATCTCGAAATTCGTCTTCACCCAGGCCACCGCGCCGGAACTCGCCGGCAAGCTCAAGGCGCAGCAGGATGCCGGGCGGGTCGACATCGACTTCGTGCTCACCGGCAATGACGCGCTCGCCGCCGGCATGGAGCAGGGTCTCTGGCTGGAGATCCTGCCGAAATACGCCGACAAGTTCCCGAACCTGAAGGAACTCTACATCCCCGGCGCCTATCTGATGCAGGAGATGGCGCGCGGCCAGGCCTTCGTCATCGACTGGTACCCCTCCGGCCCGCTGCTGGAGTACGCGCCCGACCGCGTAAAGAACGTGCCGGATACGCCGGAAGCCCTGTTGGCCTATTGCAAGGCCAATCCCGGCAAGTTCATGTATGCCCGCCCGGCAAACTCCGGTCCCGGCCGCACCTTCGTGATGGGCCTGCCCTATCTGCTTGGCGACAAGGACCCCAAGGACCCGATCAACGGCTGGGACAAGACCTGGGCCTATCTGAAGGAACTCGATACCTGCATCGAGTACTACACGGCCGGCACCACCGCTTCGATGAAGGAGCTGGCCAACGGCACGCGTGACATCATCGCCACCACGACCGGCTGGGACATCAACCCGCGCTATCTCGGCATCGTGCCAGAAGAGTACAAGATCGCCGCCTTCAAGAACTTCACCTGGGTTGGCGACGCGAACTACATGGCGATCCCGAAGGGCATCTCCGAGGAGAAGCTGAAGGTCGTTCTCGAACTGATGGGCTATCTGCTCAAGCCCGCCCAGCAGGCTTACATGTACGACCACGGCTACATGTATCCGGGCCCGGCCATCAAGGGCGTGACGCTCGACATGGCGCCGAAGGAGAGCCAGGAGACGATCGAGAAGTTCGGCCGTCCCGAATATGCGAGCCTCATCGCCGACAATCCGACCGAAGCCCCGCTCGACGCCAAGCCGCTCGTCGCGATGTTCGACAAGTGGGATCGCGAGATCGGCGCGGCCAAGATGAAGAAGTAAGGCGGCTGCGGCGGGCCGTCATGCGGCGGCCCGCCCGCCTGTTCGATACCTTCCGTCCCAGCAGCAGGATTTCAGCCCGATGGCGATAGCTTCCGCCGGCTTTCGTGAGCTGCGGCTCGACCGCATGAGCCGGAATTTCGGCGCACATAACGCGCTGAAGGAGGTGAGTCTCACCGTGCAGCGCGGCGAGTTCATCGCCTTGCTCGGCCCCTCCGGCTGCGGCAAGTCCACCGCGCTCAACTGTCTCGCCGGACTGCTGTCGATCAGCGATGGCGCCATCTGGCTTGACGAAAAACGCATCGACACGCTGAAGCCCGAGGAGCGCGGCTTCGGCATGGTGTTTCAGAACTACGCGCTCTTTCCCCATATGAGCGTGCGCCGCAATGTCGGCTTCGGCCTTCAGATGAGCGGCGTGCCGAAGCAGGAGATCGAGCGGCGCGTGGACGAGGCGCTGAATGTGGTGCGTCTCGCCTCCCAGGGCAGCAAGCTGCCCGGCCAGCTCTCCGGCGGCCAGCAGCAACGCGTCGCCATCGCCCGTGCCATTGCGGTTGAACCCCCGCTGGTGCTGATGGACGAACCCTTGTCGAACCTCGACGCCAAGCTGCGGCTGGAGATGCGGGCGGAAATCCGTCGCATCCATCGCCTGCTGGGCTCGGCCACGATCTACGTCACGCACGACCAGGACGAGGCGCTGTCGCTGGCGGACCGGATCGTCGTCCTGCGCGACGGCGAAGTCCGGCAGATCGGCGCGCCGCAGGAGCTCTATCGGCGCCCGCTACATGCCGACGTCGCCGAGTTCATGGGCTTCCGCAACGCCCTGCGCGGCACCGTGCTCCGGCGCGAAGGCGAGGAGATGGAGGTCGATTGCGGCTTTGCGGCACCGCTGCGCGGGCAGGCCGTGGACGTGTCCGGCGACCGCATCGTCGTCGCCATCCGTCCGGCCGATCTCGTCCCCGTCGCGGACGGTCCCATCAACGGCGAGGTCACGGGGCTGGAGTACCGCGGCGAGGCCTATTACGGCACCGCGAGCGGTCCGGCCGGGCAGGACCTTTATTTCCGGACGGACAGCCCGCTGGCGCTCGGCGGGAGGGTGCGGCTCGGCGCGCCGGCCGAGCGCACGCTGATCTATGCCGCGGGGGATCGAGGATGACTGCTCCCCTCGGACGCCGGCGCCCCTCCCTCGCCGACCGTGGCTTCGACGGTGTGACGCTTCTCGTCCTGCCGGCCGCGCTCTTCGTGGTGCTGCTGTTCGTCTATCCGTTCCTGTACGGGCTGCTGCTCTCCTTCGCGCCGAAGGAGGGCGGCCTTCTCGGCAACTATGCCCGCTTCTTCTCGGATCCGTACATGTACGGGACGATCTGGCTGACGCTTCGCCTCGCCTTGCCGGTGACGCTGGTCAATATCGCGCTCTCCGTGCCGATCGCCATGCAGGTGCGGCACATGCGGCGCCAGCGCCTGTTCACCACCATCCTCGTGCTGCCGATCACCCTGGGCACCGTGCTGGTGGCGGAAGGGCTCCTCAACTATCTCGGCCCGCAGGGCTGGCTCAACCGCACGCTGATCCTGTTCGGCCTGATCGAGCGGCCGATCCGCCTGGTGCACAATTACTGGGGCGTGTTCATCTCGCTGGTGATCACCGGCTTTCCTTTCACCTTCCTGCTCACGCTCTCGATGATCTCCGGCATCGACCCGGCGCTGGAACAGGCGGCCGCCACCCTCGGGGCGCGCGCCCGCCAGCGCTTCCGCCATATCGTCCTGCCACTGATCGTGCCCGGCCTCGCGGTGACATTCTGCCTGGCCTTTGTCGATGCCTTCTCGGTGTTTCCCTCGGCGGTGATGCTCGGCGCCCCGGCCGGCGAGACCCGCGTGATCTCCTTCGCGGCGGCGCAGGCCGCCTTCGAGCAATATGACTACTCCTACGCCTCGGCCATCGCGATGATCATGGCCCTGGTGCAGTTCGGCTTCGTCGGCGTCGTGCTGACGCTGCGCGGCCTGTTCTACAAGGGCCCCGCCGCCGGCGGAAAGGGTTGAGCACGGCCATGGAAAGCGCGCTGGAACGTCTCTGGCGAACCCTCATCTGGGCGTTCGTCATCTTCTTCGTGATCAACGTGATCGCGATGATCGCGACGGTCGTGGTCAATTCCTTCGGAACGCGGTGGCTCAATTCCTGGCTGCCGGCGGCCTTCACCCTGCGCTGGTACGCCGCCGCGTGGAAGGAGTTCCAGTTGGCCGACGTGCTGCTCGTCACCTTGCAGATCGCCGGCGCGGTGGTGCTGATCTCGGCGCTGATCGGCGTCCCCGCCGCCTATGCGCTGGCCCGCCGGAATTTTCCGGGAAAGCCGCTTGTCATGCTGCTGTTCCTGCTGCCGCTGCTCGTGCCGCCGATCACGTTCGGCGTGCCGCTGGCGACCGTGCTCTACAAGGTCGGTCTCGCCGGCACGATGTGGGGCGTCATCATCGCCAATCTGGTGCCGACCGTGCCGTTCACCGTTATCCTGATGATCCCCTTCATCGAGCAGATCGACCCGCGTGTGGAGGCGGCCGCGCGCGTGTTCGGCGCCGGTACCGGGCGCCTGTTCATCCATGTGCTGGTGCCGCTGCTGGTGCCCGGCATCCTGGCGGCGACATTGCTCGCCATGGTGCGCACGGTCTCCATGTTCGAGCTGACCTTCCTGACCGCCGGCCCGACCAGCCAGACCCTCGTCGTGTCGCTCTATTACTCGGTCTTCGCCGCAGGCGTGCGCGCCGGCCAGTCCATCGACGCGATGGCGGTCATCTACATGCTGAGCACGCTGGTCTGGCTGATCGTCGCGCTGCGGTTCGTCAACCCGACGCAGATCGTGGCACGGGTGAAGAAGGCGCCGGTTTGACCCTTCCCGCCGCCGTCAAGAAAGAGACCTCTCCGGCGGAGCGGTCTCTTCGCGCCGGCTAGACGGCGCGGCGCAGGCCGGCAAGCGTCTCGTCGGGAAGGCGGTCGAGCACGCGCATGATGCCCCTCAGCTCGGCGAGGCCCTTAAGGCGCCCGGCGGCGGTGTAGCCGGGGTTGACCACCTTGTCGGACTCCACGTCGGCCAGCATGCGGTGGCCGTGATCGGGCCGCAGCACGATCTTCCGGTCCTCCGCGCGCCGCCGGTTCTCGGCCATCAGCACGGCAAGAATGGCGGGCATGTCGACGTCGCCGTCGAGATGATCCGCCTCCTGGAAGCCGAGTTGATCCGCGTCGCGCCGCGTCGCGCGCAGATGGGTGAAATGGATCCGGCTGGCGAAGCGCTCCGCGATGGCGGCAAGATCGTTGTCCGCACGCACGCCGAGACTGCCGGTGCAGAAGCACAGCCCATTGGCGGGCGTGGGCACCGCGGTGAACAGCGCCTCGAAATCATCCGCGGTCGAGACAACGCGCGGTAGGCCGAAGAGCGGGCGCGGAGGGTCGTCCGGGTGGATCGTGAGCCGGACCCCGAGCGACTGCGCCACGGGCGCGACGATGTCGAGGAAGGCGATTAGATTGGCGCGCAGGCGCGCGGCGTCCGTTCCGGCATAGGCGGCAAGGCAGTCGCGGAACTCGTCGAGGTCAAGCCCCTTGGTGGTTCCGCCGGGAAGACCCGCCAGCACGGTGCGGATGAGGGCGGCGACCTCGTCGTCGCTGAACCCGTCCGCGGTCTCGCGCGCCTGCGCGCGCTGTTGCGCGCTGTAGTCCGCCTCGGCGCCGGGGCGCTTGAGGACATACAGGTCGAAGGCCGCGAAACGCTTCTGATCGAACCGCAGCGCGGTAGCCCCGGTCGGCAGCGGCCAGTCCAGGTCGGTCCGCGTCCAGTCCAGCACCGGCATGAAATTGTAGCAGACGACGCGCGGCCCCACGGCGGCCACGGCCTCAAGGCTGGCGATCCACGCCTCGATGGCGGCGCGCGCGCCGCGGCCCTCGCGCTTGACCTCGTCGGGGATCGGAATGCTCTCGACGACCGACCAGCGCAGCGGCGTGCGGCCGCCGGACGTGTCCTCGATGACCGTGCGCCTCTCCTCCGCCTGCTCGCGGGTCCACGCAACGCCCGGCGGTACGTGGTGAAGCGCCGACACGATGTCGGTCGCGCCCGCCTGTCGCGCATGATCGAGCGTCACCGGATCGCTCGGGCCAAACCAGCGCCAGCCCTGTCTCATCGTCATGCCTCCGGCTTGTCGTCGAACTGCGCGACAGCGCGCACGGCGCCGTCCCGATAAAGCGTGGACAGCGCCGCGCGGATGGCGCCGGCAAGGCGTGGATCGGCCGCGAGTGCCGGCTCGAAGATCTCCCGCACGCCGAGCAGCGCGGGGACCAGCGCCTCAGGCGAGGGGCCGGCGGCATCGGCAAGCGCCCGCAGGCGCCCGGCGAGCGGATCGCGCACATCCATGGCGCGGCCCTGCTCGTCGGTCCCGCTCACGAAGCGCATCCAGGCGGCCAGCGCGAGCGCAAGGCGCGTGATCGGCGCGCCATCGTCCAGACGCGCGTGGACGGTCGCCAGCAGGCGCTGGGGAATCTTCTGCGAACCGTCCATGGCGATCTGCAACGTCCGGTGCTGCAGGGCGGGGTTGGAGAAACGACGAAGCAGGGCGGCCTTGTAGGCGGCAAGATCGGTCCGGGCCGGCACGCGAAGCGTCGGGCTGATTTCGTGGTCCATCAGACCGCGAATGAAGGGCGCAAAGCCCGGAGCCGCCATCGCCTCCGCCACCGTCGCGTGGCCGGCGAGATAGCCGAGATAGGCCAGCGCGGAGTGCGAGCCGTTCAGCAGGCGCAGCTTCATCGCCTCATAAGGCGCCGCATCGGCCACGAGTTCGGCGCCCGCCTCCTCGAAGCGCGGCCGCCCGGCTGTGAACTCATCCTCAATGACCCACTGCCGGAACGGCTCCGTAACCACCGGCCAGGCATCGCTCAGGCCAAGGCGGACCGCCACGGCCTCCCGGTCGGCGGGTGTCGTTGCCGGAACGATGCGATCGACCATCGTGCAGGGGAACGCCACCTCATTTTCGATGAAGTGACCCAGACCGGCATCGCGAAGGCCCGCCAGCCGCCCCGTGATGCGCCGCAGAAGCTTGCCGTTGGCCGGGAGATTGTCGCAGCACAGCACCGTGAAAGGCGGAATCCCGGCGGCCCGGCGGCGTGCGAGCGCCTCGACCAGAAAGCCGGGCGCGCTGCGTGGCAGGCCGGGAGCGGCGAGATCGTGGCGGATGTCCGGATGGTCCTCGCGCAACTCGCCGGTCGCGGGATCATGGCAATAGCCCTTCTCCGTCACGGTCAGCGACACGATCCGCACCTGCGGCGCGGTCATCGCCTCCAGCAAGTCAGCGGGAGATTCCGGCGCGACCAGCAGGCGGGTCACGGCGCCGACAATACGGGCGCGCTCGCCCTCCGCGTCGCGTTCCGCCAGCGTGTAGAGGCCGTCCTGCGGCGCCAGCGCGTCGCGCGTGTCAGGCGCACGCAGACTGGCACCGAGAATGGCCCAGTCGCGTTCCCCGGCCGCCATGCGCTCATCGACAAAAGCGGCCTGATGCGCCCGGTGAAACGCCCCGATCCCGAGATGGACAATACCGATCTTCTGGGCGGCGCGGTCATAGGCGGGACGCGTGATATCCGGCGCGAGCCGCCCCAGTGCGCGGTCGGAAAGCCTCGGAAAGGCAGCCCCTGAAACCGGAGTGCCCGGCACCGAAACAGCTGGGACCGAAACACCTGGGGCCGAAGCCCCTGGGGCCGAAAGCTCCGGCAGGGACGGCCCGGATGCCGGCGTCATCGCGCAGACCCGTCCTTCCGACGTGCCGTGCGAAGCGGCACCACCGCCGGGGCTCCATCCGACGTCGTGCGCGCATCGGCCTCGAAAAAGTCCGGGCGCGCGCGCAGCAATTCGTCGAGGCCGGGCAGCACATTGCCGAGATGCTCCGCCATGGCCTGGTCGGCGAGTTCGGGATCGCGGGCGGCAAGGCCGGCGAGAATCGCGCGGTGCTCGCGCATCACCATCTCGCGCCGGCCCGAAATGGGCAGATGAAGCACGCGGCAGCGGTCGATCTGCACCTTCTCCTGCCGTGCCACCCGCCAGAGATTTGGATGACCCGACAGAATGGCGATGCGCCGGTGGAACTCCTCGTCCTGGGCGTGAAAGCCGGCCCAGTCGCTTGCCTGCTCGCTGGCCTGCTGCCGGTCGAGGATGAGCTTGAGCTCGGAGATGTCGGCATCCGTCACTTTCGCAGCGGCATGGCGGACCGCCACGCGCTCCAGCGCTTCGCGGATCACCATGCCGTCGCGCAGCGCCCCGACGCTGATATGCGACACGAAGGTGCCGCGCTGCGGGAAGATGTCGATGAGCCTTTCATCGGCGAGCCGCAGCAGGGCCTCGCGCACCGGCGTGCGGCTGACGCCATAGCGCTCGGCCAGTTCCTTCTCCGAGACGGCGGCACCCGGCGGCATCTCCCCGCCGATGATGCGGTCGCGCAGCAGCTCATAGATCCGCGCCGAAGCGGGGATGGCCCGCATCGAAGCACCGGAGATCGGGGATGATGCGAGCCGCGGCTCAGGAC
>JAEZMI010000047.1 GCA_023414975.1 Pseudomonadota bacterium
CGACCAAAAAGGCCCGACAGCGGCCGATAAGCAAACGCTAGGGGAGGTTGACATGGCAGGCGGATTTCAGGCCGGGAACCGGCAGCAGACAGAGGGCTCGATGGCGGTGGTTGTTGCCTCTTCAAACCCGGGAGGTCCAGAGCGTCAACGCGGACGGGCGAAGGCGCCGGAAATCAACGTCGTGCCGAACGGCACGACCGATTCGCCCGCTTCGCAGGCACCACCGGCTGCTGGGGCGTCGCGTCCTCCGCAGAAGTCCGCCCGCCAGAGCCTGGAGATCGGCATCCGCCGCTGCGAGCCGGATGCGCCCTGGACGGCGGAACAATTCACCCATCTGGTCCGCCGCCCGCTCTCCGCGCCACAGCTCACGCAGATTCAAGAGCTGGCGCAGGATATGGCGATATTTGCGCCCCAGCCGCTCAACGCTCTCTATGCGCAGTGGAAAGGCGGCAGCCTGATGCGGCGGCCGAAGGATATCGCCCTCTCTCAAACCTTCGGAGAGGTCCTCTATTCACTCGTCGCCCATGTCGGCCCTTCGCTGGTGGTGGAGGCGGGAACTGGATTTGGCGTCTCTGGCTCCTTCATTGCGGCGGCACTCAGTAACCGTTCGCGCGGGCAGCTGGTGTCCTTTGAGATCGGCGACTACTGGCATGTAGCCGAACGTAATATACTCAAATTTTACCACAAAGTGCGCGTTATTAATGACAATTTCGAGAATATTTCCAACCATATCCGAGCTTCGGAACCGCTCGACTTCGCATTTATTGATGCGTTACATGATACCGAGGTAATCGAGCGGCAGGTTCGTCACATTTTCGGCTTCATGCGCAAGGATGGTGTGATCGTCATCGACGATGTCTTCAACGAGGGAGCCGCTACACCGGCACTCCAGCATCTGAGTGCCGACCGCCGTGTCTCCTTCGCAGCGACGCTGGGAACTCGGCAGCTTGTTCTGGTGGTGCGATAGTAGTTCTTCCATGATTGGAGGTCGTCGTGAAATGAAGGGCTTGCCGCCTGAAAGTACCGGCCGTTAAAGTAAGGGCGGTTTTCGCGAATGGGGGATGCCGTGGCTCTGCCGACGATCGTTAGCTTCTATGCCGGTGCCCAGTACTACTATGATGCCGCCGACCAATTACGGGCGGACTGTGCGAGGCTCGGGCTGGCCTGCGACATTCGCGAAGTGCGCAAGCCCGAAGGCTGGGACTGGGCGGATCTCTGCCGGTTGAAGATTCCGTTCTACAAGCAGATGCTAGCGGAGCACCCTGAAGGGATCGTCTGGGTGGACGTCGACACTAAGATCGTCCGTCGGCCGGCCTTCATGGAGCTGGCCGGCTACGACATCGGCGCTTTCCTACGCAACTTCAAGAGCTTTCGCGATTTCGATCCGGCGTTGTTCGGTCGCCGCCTCCATCCGGGCTTCCTGCTGTTCGCAGGTACGGAACGCTCGCGTCAGTTCGTCGAGCACCTCTCCCAGTTGGAACGGGCGAGTGAGGTGAAGGGTACGGACGATTTCTTCCTCGAAGAAGCCGTGCGCTCCTTCGAGGCCGGGCTCGGGATTCACGTGTTCAACAATGAGCACATCGCTTTCAACGACGAGGATGGCGATGCTCGCGGCGAAGTGGCCTTCGTCTTTGGCGCTAGCGGCAATGTCGGCTCTTTCGTCGACAAGGTGGAGCAGCATCACGCGGCCGCCTTCGAGGTGAACCGCGAGCGTGCCTCTCTGGTCCGCCATTTCCGCTTGGCCGCGAAGCACGGTCGTCGCGATGAGGCCGACGCCATAATCCGCGCGGCCCTGCGCATCGACCCGTCTCACAAGGATACGGCGCTAGCGGCGGCGAATTACCAGATTCGTATCGGCAAGCCGCGCCACGCGTTGCAGGCCCTGCGCGGCGCCTTCGACATGAAGACGGCACCGGACGAGGCGCAGATCATCGCCATCGAGGCGAATCTCATGCTTGGAGAGGCGCGGGCCACCAAGCTCAGCTTGCACCGGCTCTCGCGAAAGCGCGTTCACAAGGATTATCGCCGCAGCCGCGAGTTCCGGCTCAGCCTTGAGGAAAGAGCCATCGAGAAGGGCCTGAGCGATGCGGAGCGCCCCGCGCTGTGGTGGATGGAGCAGCCTTATCCGGGAAATTTCGGCGATGTGCTAAATCCCTATGTCGTGGAAAAGCTCTCTGGTCTTCCGCCGCGCTATGTGCCGAAGGGCGATGGCATCCTTGCCATTGGCTCGGTCATCAAATTCGCCAAGGCAGGTACGCAGGTCTGGGGCACCGGCACCCCGCGCATGACCGACCAGCTTGCCCCGGACGCCGATTACCGGGCCGTTCGCGGGCCGCTGACGCGCCAGCTCGTGCTCGAATCGGGAGGGCATGTGCCGGAACTCTATGGCGACGCTGCTATGCTTTTGCCGCTGATCCGGCCACCGGTTGCCAAGCAGTATCGTCTCGGTTTCATCCGCCATTACACCCATGCTGATGAGGCCATCGAGGTTGGTCCCGACGTACGTCAGATCGACCTTGCCCGTATCGGTTATGACGACATCGAAGCCTTCATTGACGAGGTGAACAGCTGCGAGGCGGTGATCTCCACCTCATTGCATGGCCTTATTGTCGCTCACGCCTATGGTGTGCCGACGCGCCGGGCGGTGTTCAGCCTTTCGGAGCGGCAGATCCCTGGCGACGGGACAAAATTTTCCGACCATTATCAGGCCTTCGGTATCGAGGAGATGCCGGCGCTCGACCTCTCCTTCATTCCGTCCATCACCAGCGCAATGAGCAGCGAGTGCCGCGAAGTGGCGACACTGCCGGTCCGTTACCGGGGGCTGCTGGACGTCGCGCCCTTCCCCGTATTGCCTGAGATGCTGGCACGGGCCAGCGCCTTTGAGCGGGAGCTCGCACGCGACTACGAGCTTCTTCAGCCGGCATGACGATCCGCTAAAGGCGGCGCCCGCCATAAAAGGCGGGTGTCGTTGCTCAATTTTCGACCGCGAGCCGGCTCAGCAGTTCCGCGGTGCGCTGCTGAGTGAGCGTCAGTACGCATTGCTGCTGCGCCGCTGTCGTGCCCGAGCCGTTGTGCCATTCGGCGCCGATCAGCTCGAACTTGCAATTGGCATCGCGAAAGGCCAGCCAGGCCCGCTGTGCGGCGACGAGGTTTTGCTTCCAGGCCGGCTTCTGGTCCGCCGGCGTGTCGGGATCGCCCGCAATGAAGGACAGCATCTTCTGATAAGCGCCGTTGAGTGCTTTGTCGGCCTTGGCAAGTTCGCCCAAGAGGCAATTTTCCAGCTCATAGCCCCCGAACTGGTCGCACGGTCCGGATGCCGGCTGAGCGCCGGCGGGCATGCCATAGAGACAGGCTGCCAGACAAGACAGGGCCACGATCCGGACGATGGCAAAGAACATAGCCGCTCCTTGGTAGGGGGTGGACATCAGCTGCCGGTCATCCCCTCCAGCGTCGCGATGACGAACTGGTGGAACTTGTCCATCGTGTCGATGCTGGTGTGGCTGACATCGGGTTGGCCGGACAGATCGAAATTCTCCAGCAGTCCGCCATAGCCCGGTACGGCCGACACCGGCTTGCCGAAACCGTCCTGCGCCCAGAAATTGATGAAGACAGCGACGTTGTTCGGTACTGGGTCCGGGTCGGTCGCGTCGAATGTCACGCCGAGATCGACCGGGATGTTGTTCGCCTGCACCGCCGTAGCGATCTCGATCACTGCATTGGCCCCGAGTGAGTGGCCAATGATGACCACGGGCCCGGTGTGGCCCGCCTTATAGCGCGACGTGATGAGGTCAATGACCTGCTGTGCCTCGTCCCACCCGTAGATCTGCGAGGTATAGCCCTTTTCGATCAGTTCCTGCGCGAGGCTGTCCATGCCGAGCGAGAACACGCCGAACAGACCGCGCAACAGATACACATGAGTGTCCGTGCGCGAGGGGAGTGGCTGACCAGGCTTACCCTTGACCGGCGCGGCGGCCCATGGCGCACGCGGCGAGGCGGGTGTCGGCGAGGCGGGTGCGGGCGACGTTGCGGAAGAAGTTTGCGCCGGAGCTGGCCCGGCGCGCAGGAGCGAGAATGAGGTCGCCAGCATCGCGACAACCTGGCGTCGGTCAATTTTCATTTCCATCCCCGGAGCGCGAATGCGCCGTGCGCATCATAGAGGCCAAGCCCATCTTCTTGTCCACCGGTGCGCCATACACGCGCGGACAAAAGGGCAGTAGCCCGGCACCGTCGATTTTGCTCGAAATTTGTAACAAATTCGGTCTTCTTGCTTACCGGCTTGGGCCGGGGGAGAGGAATCATGTTGAGATTGTGGTTTGCCGCGTGTCTGCTCGTCGCCTCATCGCTGTCGGCGTCAGCGCAATGGGTATCTCAGAAGGACGGCGGCGCGTTCGACAACGATGCCACCCACATCGCGTTAACCGTGGCCGGGGATTACGCCTTCGGCCTGCGCTGTCGGAACAACACGCTGGAGGCCGTCTTCATCACGCCGGAGCGCGTCGACGACGACAAGGACATCGAGGCCATGAACAGCGTCGAACCGAAGTTGCGCGTGCGCGTGGACAAGGGTGAGGTCATGTCCTTCGACGCGGTGGCGCACGAGGTGAAGGGCACGCTCGGCATCGTGGCCGAAGTGGATGAAGATCTGTTCCTCGAGGTTATGGACGCCGACTCCTCGATCTCGGTGGTCATCACCCTCAAGGGCGACAATTTCCACGAGACCAAGTTCACCGCCCGTGGCTCAACCAAGGCGCTGGAAGAGGTCGCCGACGGCTGTGACATCAGCTACTGAGCTTCCGACCCCATCAAATGACTAGGTGGAGCTTTTGCGCAACGTGAAGGTGAGCACACCCTCATGTTGCCCCTGAGCCTCGATGCGGTGACCGTCCTGTCGGACGAGATGGGGAATGTCGATCACCGCCATGGGATCGGTGCAGTCGACGATCAGGCACGCGCCCGGCGCGGCGCGTTGCAGGGCGCGGCGCGTGAGCAGCGCGGGAAGGGGACATTTCAACCCCTTCAGGTCCAGCCGGAGCAGCGTGTCGTCCGTCTCCATCATGATCGCCCAGCTCTCCCTCGGTCGGCACCGCACCTAAACGCGCGGGGACGCAGACCGCAAGCTGCCAAACCCGGCCTTTTTCCAGCCGACATTGAGCCTGGCTATCAGGCGATGGATGCCAGCCGCTTGACTTGTCGCAGCCGAAGCCTGACCTGAACCCCTTCACGCTGGGGAGGTGCAGATGCGGCTGATCGGTTTCGCCGGATGGAGCGGTGCCGGAAAGACGACGCTGTTGGCGCAGCTCATCCCCGCTTTGGTCGCGCGCGGTCTGCGTGTTTCCACCATCAAGCACGCCCACCACAATTTCGATATTGACGTGCCCGGCAAGGATTCACACACGCACCGGGTCGCGGGGGCGACCGAAGTGCTGGTGTCGTCTGCCAATCGCTGGGCCCTGATCCACGAGTTGCGTGGCGCGCCGGAAGCCGAACTGCCGGAACTCGTCGCGCATCTGTCGTCGGTGGACCTCGTGCTGGTCGAGGGCTTCAAGCGCGACCATCACCCGAAGATCGAGATCTACCGCGCCGAGATCGGCAAGCCGCTGATCCACCCCGAGGACCCGTTCATCGTCGCCATCGCGACGGACGGGCCGCTTGACGGCGCGACGCTGCCACTCATCGATCTGAACGACATCGACGCGTTGGCGGCGGCGGTCGATCGGCACGCCCTGCCGGTTGAAGACATCGTCTGGCGCCCTGCGCAGTCTCAGCCGGCCTGACCGGCGACGATCGCGGCGGCCGCTGCGAGGTCGTCGGGGGTGTTGACGTTGAAGAATGGGTCGAACGGAACGACCGGCCATTCCACGGCGGCCGCGCCGACCGTGGCGAGCCAGGCATCCACCCGCCGCTGCCCGTCCTCCAGTAGAAGCCGGCGCAGCGTGTTGCGGGCGCTGATCGGCCAGAGGCCCACAACCCCATGCACCCGCCCGCCCGAGGCCGCGCAGGCCGCACCGTCCTTGCCGGCGGCCTCTTCAAGCCGGGTGACGAGATCAGCCGGCAGGAACGGGCAGTCAGCCGGCACTGTGAGAAGACGGCTCACCTGCGGCAGGCACTCCGCGGCATAGTCGAGCCCAGCCAGGATCCCCGCGAGGGGGCCGGGGTTCTGCGGAACGGTGTCCTCCACCGTAGGCAGGTCAAGCCCGAACCGGGCGGGATCGCCATTGGCGTTGAGAAGGAGCGGGCCAACCTGCAATGCGACAATGCGGGCAATGCGCGCGAGGATTGTCTCGCCACCGAGGGCAAGCAGCGTCTTGTCGCCACCCCCCAGGCGCCGCGATAGCCCGCCGGCGAGGATAAGTCCGGCCGGAAGCCCCATCACGCCGTCGGCCGTGTGAACAGATAGGCGGAAACGGCGATGAAAGTGGCGCCGATCATCCCAAGCACCGGCAGCGACATCCCAAGCAGCAACAGAATGCCGAAGCTTGCCATCATCGAACCGGAGGCAACGAACGGAACCCAGCGCGGCACCGCCCCCTTCTCGCGCCAGGCCCGCACGGATGGCCCAAGCCTGGGATGACCCAGCAGCCACGCCTCGAAGCGGGGGGAGGAGCGGGCGAACAGCCACGCGGCCAGAATGAGAAATACCGTGCCGGGAAAACCAGGCATGATGATGCCGAAAATGCCTAGGCCGACGCATAGCCACCCGGCGGCGAACATCACCCAGCGCAAGGGTGACGTTGCGGAATAAAGCGATGATCTCCTCTCGTCCGTCGGCTGCATTGCGGCGCTTGATCCGAGTTGTCTCATGGTCGACACGCAATAACTCAGCCGGCGCTCAAAAGCTTCACGGCCACATCCCGTTCAAAGATATGTAGCAAAAGACGCAAGGCCACTCCACGCGGGCCGGAAAGATCGGAATCATTCTCAACGATCTCTGCCGCCTCGGCACGGGCGCGGGTGAGCAAGGCGCCGTGCACATCCAGCCGGGCGACGCGAAAGCCGGGGAAACCGCTCTGGCGCGTGCCAAGAACATCGCCTTCGCCACGCAGCCGCAGATCTTCTTCGGCGAGAAAGAACCCGTCCTCCGACGAGCGCAGCGCCTCAAGACGCTGATGCGCGACCTCCCCGAGCGGGCGGCGGTAAAGCAGCAGGCAGACCGAGGCTGTATCGCCCCGGCCGACGCGTCCGCGCAGCTGATGGAGTTGAGCGAGACCGAAGCGCTCGGCATGTTCGATGACGATGATGGAGGCTTCCGGGACGTCGACGCCGACTTCAACTACCGTGGTAGCGACAAGCAGCTGCGTTTCGCCGGCTGCGAAGGCGGCCATGGCTGCGTCTTTCTCGGCGCCCTTCATCTTCCCGTGCACAAGCCCGACCCGTGCTCCGAAGTGGGCCTGAAGTTCGCTGAACCGCAGATTGGCCGCGGCAAGGTCCGAGTTCTCCGACTCCTCCACCAGCGGGCAGATCCAATAGGCGCGGCGCCCCTGCGCCAGCGCCGTGCCGAGACGCGCCACCACCTCGTCGATACGGTCGGAGGGAATGGCGCGCGTGTCGATCGGCTTGCGGCCCGCCGGCTTCTCGCGCAGCTCGCTCGACGCCATATCGCCGAAATAGGTGAGCACCAGCGTGCGGGGAATGGGCGTGGCCGTCATCACCAGCACATCGACGGCGTCACCCTTGGACGCCAGCGCGAGTCGCTGGTGAACGCCGAAGCGATGCTGCTCGTCGACGATGGCAAGACCGAGATCGGCGAATGCCACACCCTCCTGAAACAGCGCATGTGTGCCGATCACGAGGTCGATCTCTCCGCCTGCGAGCGACGCCAGGAGAGCGTCGCGGGCACGGCTCTTTTCACGCCCCGTCAGCAGCGCGACGCGCAGGCCCACGCGGTCGGCGAAAGGGGCAATGGTCTTCATGTGCTGCCGTGCGAGGATTTCGGTCGGAGCCATGATCGCCGCCTGCCGCCCCGCTTCGACCACCGTGGCGGCGGCCAACAGCGCGACGACCGTCTTGCCCGAGCCGACATCGCCCTGCAGCAGCCGCAGCATGCGGTCCTGCGAGGCGAGATCCGCGCGGATGGCCATGAGCGCATCGCGCTGCGAGCCGGTGAGGGCGAAGGGCAGGGCGGCCTCGATGCGACCGCTCACGCTTCCGTCGCCGATGCTGGGACGGCCCGCCAATTTCACGGTGCGTGCGCGCACCAGCGCAAGCGCGATCTGGCCCGCAAGTAACTCGTCATGGGCAAGCCGTTCCCAGGCCGGGCCGAGCGGCTGGGCATCCTCGGTCGCGGCCGGTTGATGCACGCGCCGCAGTGCCGCGTGGAAGCCGAGGGCCGGCGTCCCCGCCTGCCACTCCGGCAGATCGGCGGTCTGCGCGAGAGCGGCCTCGACGGCCCGGCGCACATGGCCCTGGCCGAGACCTTCGACCAGCGGGTAGATCGGCTCCAGCGGCGGCAGCTTCGCAAGGCTCGCCGCGTCGAGCACGCGGTCGGGGTGAACCATTTGCGGGATGCCGTCATAGAGACTGACGGTGCCGGACACCCAGCGGGTTTCCCCAACGGGCAGAAGACGCTCCATCCAGCTCCGGTCGGCCTTGAAGAACGCCAGAACGATGTCGCCCGTCTCATCATGCGCATAGACGCGGTAGGGCGCGCGCGAGCCATGCGGGGTTGGGACGTGCCGGTCCACATGCACCTCGACCGTCACCACCGTGTCCGGCACCACGTCGCGCAAGGTGGGGCGGGACCGGCGGTCGATGGTGGACGTCGGTAAGTGCAGAAGCAGATCCAGCACACGAGCCCCTTCCGGCCGCGCGAGCAGACGGTTGAAGGGCTTGGCCAGCTTCGGGCCAATTCCCGGCAGTCCGGTGATCGGCGCGAAATAGGGATTGAGGATGTCGGGCCGCAGCATGATGGCGGGAAGGTGGACGATGCGCATGCGCCGCGCAATCGCTCGGGTCTGCAACGATGTCTTATGCACCGCGCCTTGGCCACCTATCCGCAACCGCCACCTGACAGCCGCGCCCGAGCGCGCTAAAGACAGCGCCTTCCGCGGCCGCGTGCCCTGGCGGGCCCTCATGGGCCCGAACCGGGAACCACGCATATGGAGCCACCGCCGCCATGACCGGAACCACCCGTTCGAGTGCCGGGCTCGATGCCCGCCGCCGTCGCATCCTCTACCGCTC
>JAEZMI010000070.1 GCA_023414975.1 Pseudomonadota bacterium
GGGCATCTGTTCTGGGACGGCCCGAGCTCGACCGTTGGCGGATCGGCCGGACGAACTGCTCCTGCCACGTGCGTGCGAAGGATCCATGAAGAACTCGGTCGTGATGATGAAGTACTTGGTGCCTGTCGCTGGCGCCCTCCTGCTGCTCTGCGCCGCCCTCCTGTTGCCGCGCCTCGCGGGCGCCGACGCCAGTGCCGACGCCGCCCCGGCATCCTCCGCCGTCGCGGCGCCGTCGGGCGGCTACCGCACCTGCTACCTCGAACGCAGTTTCGTGGCGTATGGCACCCCGCGGCTGGAATCCCGCCGCCGCTGCGTATTCGACGAGTAATCGCGCTTCACGACTTCATGAACGATCATTGGAACCTTTCGCCACGTACCTACGTTAAGTCCACGTTAACGATGCGATGAGGCCAACACGGATGAACGAAGGCGTATCTGTTCGTTCTGTCGACCCAGCCACTTGGCGTGGCCGGGGCATGGCCGGTGCGTATCTGAGTAGGCGTAACGCGTTGAGCCGATTTGAAACCCTGACGTCCTGAATACCCGGTGGCCCTCCACCGGAAAGTGGAAGGAGCCGCAGATGCTGAAGACCGTGATGATCAGTGCCGTTGCGGCAGCCATGGGTTTCACCGCTCTTTACGTGGGCGCGGCTTCGGCGACCGGTTACTTCAAGCGTGCGCCGCAGGGGGCGACGGTGGAAATTCCCGCCGAACCCGTTGCTGGTGATTGTGTGATGCAGACGCGCTGGCTGAGCGATGCGGGCCGCATGGTCCAGGTCGAACGTCCGGTCTGCTACTGAGAGATCAAGGAATAGGCTCGCGGCATCCCCCACTCCCCCAAGCCCCGACGCGAGCCCATACGCCCCGGCTCCTCCCCCCAAGGAGCCGGGGCATTTCTTTTTTCGGTGCGTGAGGTCTCTTGAAGCCCTCCGGAAGATGAATGGCAGCCAACACGCCATTCAGCCTGTGTTGCGCGAGGGCCTGTCATGGTGCGGGTGTTCCGACATCGGAACGGCCTGCCCGGACCAAGCCTGTACCGCCGACCCGGTGCTGCGTCCGGCGAACCCGGCCCCGCCAGAGCTGCGGGGCCGGGATCAGGCGCCCCGAGCGCTTCTTTCCTTGAGCGCGCCAACGGCGAACGCCGTGTCCTTGTTGGGCCACGTCGCGCGAGTGCTGGAGCCTGCGGCCGCGCGCGGCAAACGTCACGCGGCACGCCGGCGCGGGAGGCAGCTACTCACTTCATCGAACGGCATTGTCCCGCATTGCCCTTGCCCACTTGGCACTGGCGCGGCACAAGATCCGCATGATCACCTTCGACGACATTTCGCTGCGTGTGGCAGGCCGGCTGCTCATCGACCATGCGTCCGTCTTCATCCCAGAGGGGGCACGCGTCGGTCTCGTCGGCCGGAACGGCACGGGCAAGACGACGCTGTTCCGCGCCATTACCGGCGACCTCTCGCTGGAGTCGGGCGATATCCGGCTACCCAACGCCGCCCGCATCGGCCAGGTGGCACAGGAAGCCCCCGCGGGGCCGGAGCGGCTCATCGATGTGGTGCTGGCGGCCGATACCGAACGGGCACGCCTGTTGAAGGAGCGCGAGACCGCAACCGATCCGACGCGCATCGCCGATATCGAACTGCGCCTCATCGACATCGACGCCCACGCTGCCCCCGCACGGGCCGCCCGCATTCTCGCCGGCCTCGGCTTTGACGAGGCGGCGCAGCAGCGCGCCTGCGCGGAATTCTCGGGCGGCTGGCGGATGAGGGTGGCGCTGGCGGCGGTGTTGTTTGCCGAACCCGACCTGCTGCTGCTTGACGAGCCGACAAACTATCTGGACCTCGAGGGCACGCTCTGGCTGCAGGATTATCTTGCCCATTACCCTCGCACGGTTCTGATCGTCAGCCACGACCGCGAGCTGCTGAACCAGTCGGTCTCCTTCATCCTGCATCTCGACCAGCGCAAGCTCACCCTCTGGCGTGGCGGCTATGACAGTTTCGAGCGCCAGCGCGCCGAGAAGCAGGTGCTCGACCAGAAGGCACGGATGAAGCAGGACGCCAAGCGCAAGCATATGGAGGCGTTCGTCCAGCGCTTCCGCGCCAAGGCGAGCAAGGCGCGGCAGGCGCAGTCGCGGCTGAAGGCGCTCGCGCGCATGGCGCCGATCACGGAAGCCGTCGGCGAAGCGGCGACCGCCATCTCCATCCGCCACCCCGAGCGCGAATTGTCCCCGCCCATCCTCACTCTCGACGGCGTCTCGGCCGGCTATGAGACTGGCCGCCCCATCCTGCGCAACCTGACGCTGCGCATCGACCATGACGACCGCATCGCCCTGCTCGGACCGAACGGCAATGGCAAGTCGACCTTCGCCAAGCTGATCTCGGACCGGCTTGAGCCGCTCGGCGGACGCATGGTGAAGGCGACGGGGCTTGAGATCGCCTATCTCGCGCAGCATCAGCTCGACGAACTCGTGGCGGAGGACACGGTCTATGACCATGTCCGGCGGCTGATGCCCGACGCGCCGGAAGCGCGGGTCCGCGCGCGCGCGGCCGAGATGGGCTTTTCAGGCGAGCCCGCCAATACGAAGATCGCCGCGCTCTCCGGTGGCGAGAAGGCGAGGCTGCTGCTTGGGCTCGCGGCGTTCCGCGGACCGCACCTGCTGATTCTCGATGAGCCGACGAACCATCTCGACATTGCCTCGCGTCAGGCTCTGGTGGAGGCGTTGAACGATTTTCCCGGCGCGGTCATCCTCATCAGCCATGACCGCTCTCTGCTCGACGCGGCAGCTGAGCGGCTGTGGCTGGTCGCGGACGGAACGGTGAAGCCCTATGAGGGCGATCTGGACGAATATCAGCAGCTCGTGCTGCGCCGCGCCCCGCCGAAGGAGTCCGCCAAGAAGCGCGAGGACGTCAAGCCCGAGGACGCCAAGCCCGCCGCGCCGAAGCGCCCTGCGCTGGGTCCCCTGCGCAAGCAGATCAAGGAGGCGGAGGCCGCCATGGCGAAGCTGGAGAAACAGCTGGCCGAGCTCGACGCCAAACTGGCGGCGCCGGGACTATATGAGAAAGACCCGCGTGAGGCGGCTCGTCTTTCCAGCTGCCGGGCCAATTTCGGCGAACAGCTCGCGCAAGCGGAAGAGCGCTGGATCCTGCTGTCGGCCGAACTCGAAGGGCTGGAAGCGCTCGGCTGAACAGGCCGGCCTTCGATGTAGCGTTCTCAATCATTCATCCGGCTGCGCGCCAACCGCCGCTCGGCGATGGCCGAGGCGTGTCTTGATCGCCCGGCGGGCGAGAGGCGCGGGACACAGCGCGCCCTCTGGCGGGTGCGGGACAGCGTCAGACGCGCCCAGGCGTGCACGACGCACAGGTGCCAGCGCGCAAAAAGAAACCCCGGCACGAGGCCGGGGTTTCCATCACGTCAGAGACTGACGAGATCAGAACGAGCGACGGACCGACAGGATGACCTGGTTGAAGTCCGAGTTGCTCACGAGACCACCGAAGCCGTCCTCGACCGGGGAGTCGTAGTTCGCTTCGCCGTAGGTGTACTGCGCGACGAACAGCAGGCCCTTGACCGGGGTCCAGTTCAGGCTGGCGCCGACGTTGAAGAGGCTGAAGCCCGAGGTCTCGGTGCCCCAAGCCGCTTCCGGAACGTCGAGCTCGCCGTAGTTGCCGAACAGGACGCCGTAGACCGACGGGGTGAAGTAGTGGGTCAGCTCGCCAGCGACGGTCCAAGCCTTGGCGGACTCGTACTCGCCCGTGATCGGGTTGAAGTACAGGTCGGCAAGGATGGTGAACGGAGCGTAGGAGCCGGCGATGCCGGTGTACTCGATCGCGCCGTCGGCGTAGGTGCCTTCGATGTAGAGGGTGTCACCCTCGCCGAGAGCGTTCAGGTTGAACTTGACGCCACCGAGGACGGCCCAACCCACGTCGCTGTCGCTGTTCCAGCCGTAGAGGTCGGAGTCAAGCTGACGGACCATGCCCGACACCTGGAAGCCGCCCCACTCGCCTTCGTAGTTGATGTTGCCGACGAGGGCCGGCAGATCGGTCTGGAAGTCCGGCCCGAAGTCGACGCCGTTGGCGCGCTGCGAGTCGTCTTCGATGGCGATCGTGGCGGTGAAGCCGTTGCCGAAGTCAGCGGTGTAAGCGGCGACGATCGAGTTCTCGTCCGAGGTCAGCTCGACCGAGTCGATACCCCAAACGTTGTTGTCGGCGTAGTAGTCGAAGAACGACTGGACCTTACCGAAGGTGAAACCAGCGAACTGGATGTAGGCCTTGTCGAGCGAGGCCGACACGTCTTCGGAGTAGTCGACCGGGTTCGAGAAGTCCGTGCCGTAGGTCAGACGATACTCGATGTACGAACGGAGCGTGCCGTACTCGGTCTGGGTGCGGGCGTCGAGGCGGATCGCGCCACGGGCCTTGAAGTAGGTCTCACCGAAGTCAGCGCTCGGGAGGTAGCTGAAGTCGTTGTACATATAGTCGGTCTGCACGAAGCCGCCGACCTTGAGGCAGGTGTCGCTGCCCGGGATGTAGTAGAAGCCCGCGCCGTAGGTGGAGCAGATCTTCACATATTCCGCAGCCTTCGCCTTCACAGGCAGATCGGCCGCCGCAGCAGTCCCGACCATCGCAAGCCCGGCGACCGAACCGAGCAGCACATTCTTCATGACCGTCTTCACTTCATTCTCCCCCAAATTGGACCAATGTTGGGTTTTCGATTGTCAGGATCCGCCGCGAACCGCGACATCCGAGGAGGATATTGTTTGAAAGGCCTGGGCGGTGCAAAGCCAAAGTGGCTCCAAACGGGCCCAGCGGGGCATTCGGCAACGGAGTGTTGCTATCCGGACACAATTTTAAGGGGGTCCGCCGCCGCTTTTGACGCGTCCGAGCCAAACTAGAAAGCCATGGTAAATCAAGGCTTAACGGGAAAGAAGCCTCACGCGGCTCAATGGACAATGTGGCAAACGCCGCCTTGAAGCGGCCCGGTTTCAACGCTGGACCCAGCGGCCCTCGGGGGTCTGCTGCCAATAGGCGACTGCGTGTCCGGCGGCCTTGGCGGCACGCCATTGCGCGCGCGCATGGTCGATTTCGTCGGGGTCCGCACCGTCGAACAGATGAATCACCCGCGTGTAGCCGGCCAGATCGGGAGCTGAGGAGCGCTCGATGAAGAATCGCACCTGTGCGCCGTTGGGATTCGCGTCTCCCGTGGTCAGGAGAATCGGCTGACGCGCGGGCTCGGGCTGGCGGTCCGTGCCGTGCGGAAGGAAGGAGGCGTCGTCATAGGTCCAGAGCAGTTGGTCGAGCGCGTCGATCCGCTCGGGCGAGGAGGCCTGCACCACACAGCGCCAGCCGCGCTCCCGGCACTTCTCCAGCAATTGCGGAAGGGCGGCCTCCAGCGGCCGCCCCTGCAGGTGATAGAAGAAGACTTCCGCCATGGCTCCAGCGCGGCTCAGGCTTCGTAATTGTCGGCGACGAACTGGTCGAGCAGCCGCACGCCCCAGCCGCCGCCCCAGCTGCGGTTGAACTCGCTGGTGGGCGAGTTGATGGCGGTGCCGGCGATGTCGAGATGCGCCCACGGCACATCGCCGACGAATCGCTTGAGGAACTGCGCGGCGGTGATCGAGCCGCCGAAGCGCCCGCCCGTGTTCTTCATGTCCGCGAACTTCGAATCGATGAGCTTGTCGTAATCGGGCCCGAGCGGCATCCGCCACAGCTTCTCGCCGGTAACGGCTCCCGCCCCGGCGAGACGATCCGCCAGCGCGTCGTCATTGGAGAACAGGCCCGCATGATCGGTGCCGAGCGCCACCATGATGGCGCCGGTGAGCGTGGCGAGGTCGATCATGAACCGCGGCTTGAAGCGCTCCTTGGCGTACCAGAGCACATCGCCCAGAACGAGCCGCCCTTCGGCATCGGTGTTGATGATCTCGATGGTCTGTCCGGACATGGAGGTGACGATGTCGCCGGGCCGCTGGGCGTTGCCGTCGGGCATGTTCTCGACGAGACCGATAAGGCCGACGGCATTCACCTTCGCCTTGCGGCTCGCCAGCGCGTGCATGAGGCCGACCACTGCCGCCGCGCCGCCCATGTCGCCCTTCATGTCCTCCATGCCTGCGGCCTGCTTGATGGAAATGCCGCCGGTGTCGAACACCACGCCCTTGCCGATGAAGGCGAGCGGGGCCGAATCGTCCTTGGCGCCATTCCAGCGCATCACCACCACCCGGCTTTCCTGCGAGGAGCCCTGCCCGACGCCGAGCAGCGCCCCCATGCCGAGCTTCTTGAGATCCTTCTCGCCGAGCACCTCGACATCCACGCCGACTTTGGAGAGGTCGCCGGCGCGCTTGGCGAACTCGGTCGGCGTCAGCACATTGGCCGGCTCGTTCACGAGGTCGCGGGCGATGATAACGCCCTCGCCCACGCCCTCCCGCTTCCTGAAGGCGCGCTTCGCCTGTGCGTCGCTCTGTATATAAAGAGTCACTTTCGGCCGGCTGGCCGTCTCGTCGCTCTTCTTCTTGGTCTTGTAGCGGTCGAAGGAATAGGCCCGGAGCTTGATGCCGAGCGCGAATTCGGCGGCGGCGTCCGGAGCCACCTCGGCGTCCGGCAGCGCGAACAGGACGCCCACGTCCTTGGCGGCGGAGGAGAGGCGTCCGAGCGTGGCGCCGCCCAGCTTCAGCCAGTCCAGCGCCTTCAGGTCGGCCGGCTTGCCGACGCCGACCACAATCAGCCGGCTCGCGCCGATGCCGGCGGGCGCCAGCAGGTCCAGCGCCTTGCCGGACTGGCCGGTGAAGCGCTCCGCCTGCGCCGCGCGGGTTACGGTCTCGGCGGCCGTGCCGAGCAGGCCGACCACCTCGGGCGCCAGCGCCGGTCCGCCTTCCCCGCCCTCGGCCGCGAGCACGACCACCACGCCCTCCAGCGCGGCGGGTAACTTGGCGAAACTGAACTTCACGGTATCGGGCATGGGGCACCTTGGGCTGAAATCGCACGCAGAGCACTTGTTTAGCCGAATGTGGCACCGGCGACGAGGCCCGCGACGTGCCCCCGCGCGCGGGATGGTGAACCGCCCCCGCCGCACATCGGCGGACGCTGCGTCGCCTCTCCCGCATTGCCGCCGCATTTGCGCGCGGCGCCGAGGGCGCTTATTGATGGGGCCAATGACGGTCGCCGGGGCGGCGGACGTTACGACGTTGCAACGGGAATCGCCGCTCGATGACTCGACTGGACCGTTACGTGTTCCGCGCGGCCGCTACGGCCTTCTTCGGAACGCTGGTCGTACTTGCCGGCATGATCTGGGTGACGCAGGCGCTGCGCGAGCTCGACATCATGACCACGCAGGGCCAGACGATCCTCGCCTTTGTGTTCATCACCAGCCTCGCCTTGCCGGCGCTGATCCTTGGCCTTGCGCCGGCGGCGCTGTTCATCGCCGTGTCCCACACGCTCTTCCGCATGAACAGCGATTCGGAGATCGTCGTGGCCAGCGCCGCGGGCATCTCGACCATTCGCTTCCTGCGCCCGCTTCTGGTGCTCGCGCTCATCGTCGCGGCGCTGTGCACGGCGCTGTCCATGGAGCTGGTGCCGGCCGCGCTCCGGCAGTTCCGCTATGAGATCAGCCGCGTGCGCGCCGACGTGGTCGCCTTCATCGCCCAGCCCGGCCGCTTCACGCCGCTGGCCGACGGCATGGTCTTCAATGTGCGGGAGCGCAACTCCAGTGGCGTGCTCGGCGGTATCTTCATCAACGATGCCCGCAACCCCAACGAGGTAAACACCTATCTCGCCGATCGCGGTCAGGTGGTGGACAGCCCCGAGGGTACCTTCCTCATTCTGGAGGACGGCGCGATCCACCGCCGCACCACCGGCAAGCCGGACAGCAATGTGGTCGAATTCCAGCGCTACGCCTTCGATCTCTCGCCCTTCACCTCAGGTGCCGACAACACGGTCTATCGCGCGCCGGAACGCTCCTTCCGCGAATTGCTGAGCCCGGATCCGAACGATCCGGCCTATCAGCGCGACCCCGGCCGCTTCACCGAGGAGATTCACCGGCGCCTGTCGCTGCCGCTTTATGTGCTCGCCTTCTTCGGCATTGCCTGCGCCTCGCTCGCCGAGCCGCGCACCACGCGTGAGGGGCGCGGGCTGGCGCTGGCGGCCACGGCGCCTTTCGTGATCGTGCTGCAGGTGACGAGCTTCGGGCTCATCAACCAGGTGCGCAACAACCCGGACCTCGTGCCCTTGGTGTATATCGTGCCGATCGTCTTCATCATCGGCTCGGCGCTGGCGCTGAGCGGCCGGTTCAAGCCGCGCCTGCCGCGCGCGGTGAGCCTCTATTTCGATCGCCTGGCGCAGCGCGTCGTCCGGGCGACGGTAAACTGAGCGTGACGATGTCCGTTTGCGAAAGGGGTAGCCCCCGGTGATCGGCCGCACGCTCGGATTCTATTTCGGCCGCCGATTCCTGAGTTCCGTGCTCGGAATCTTCGTCGGCTGCGTCGGCCTCATCATGCTGGTCGACTTCCTGGAGATGTCGCGGCGCGTGGGCGAGCGAGACGTGGATTCGCTTACCCTGCTGGTGCTGATCATCTACCGGGCCCCGTTCTTCACCGAGCAGTTGTTGCCCTTCGCCGTGCTGTTCGGCGCCATCGGCACCTTCCTGACCCTCTCGCGGCGGCTGGAGCTGGTGGTGGCGCGCGCGGCGGGCATCTCGGCCTGGCAGTTCATCTCGCCCGCCTGCCTGCTGGCGGTCCTGCTCGGGGTGTTTTCCACAACCGTCTACAATCCGATGTCGGCCGAGTTCAAGGAACGGGCGAACCGGATCGAGGCGGAGATCTTCAACCGGCAGACCGGCCTGTTCGCCTCGACCGGCGGCGGGTTCTGGATCCGCCAGCAGAGCGTCGACGGGCAGGCCATCATCCAGGCCGCCGCGAAGGCCGACGGGGGCCGCCAGCTCTCCGGCGTTAACGTTTTCTTGTTTGGTCCGGATGGCACTCTGCAGGAACGCATCGAAGCGCGTAACGCCACCCTCGAAGACGGAGCCTGGCGACTGAGCGATGTCCGGGTCTTAACCCCCGGTCTAGGTTTGCAGTCGTATGATACGTACATGGTCGCGACGAATCTCACCCCGAATCAGATCGAGGAAACGCTGCAGAGCGACACCGTCCCGTTCTGGAATCTGCCGGGCGCGATCGACGCGGCCCAGCGGGTCGGCTTCGGCGTGGAGCGCTACCGGTTGCAGTATCAGGCGCTGCTCGCGCGGCCCATGCTGCTGCTGGCGATGGTGCTCATTGCGGCCTCCGTCAGCCTGCGCGTCTTCCGCTTCGGCGGCATCGGCCAGACGATTCTCGGTGGCGTGGCCGCCGGCTTTCTGCTTTATGTGTTCACCAAGCTCGCCGAGGATCTCGGTGAGGCCGGGATCGTGCATCCCATTATTGCAGCGTGGTTTCCAGCGGTCGTTGGGGCATTGATGGGCGTTCTCATCCTGCTTCACCGGGAGGACGGATGAAGGTCGGCGGCGTCTCGGCCGGCCAGGCGGATAAGGTGGTCTCGCGGCACAAGCGCCGCCTGAACACCTCCGCTTGTTGGCTGTTCTTCACGGTGGTCATGAGCTCGCTGGGCGTCGTTGCCTCGGCGCCGGAGGCGTTCGCCCAGGCACCTTCCAACGCGAACAGCGCGGCCCGTGAGATGCTGGCCCAGCGCCAGCCCACCGATCCCGATGCCAAGATGCTCGTGACCGCCGATGAGCTGGTCTACGACTACAATCGCAACGAGGTCATCGCGAACGGCAACGTCCAGATCTATTACGACGGGGCCGTGCTCGAGGCGAAACGCGTGGTCTATGACCGCACCGGCGAGCGCCTGCGCGCGGAAGGTGGCGTCCGGCTGAAGGACAAGGACGGCAAGGTCATCTCCGCGGAGAACCTCGACCTGTCGCAGCAGTTCACCGACGGCTTCGTCAATTCGCTGCGGATCGACACGCCCGACAACATGCACTTCGCCGCCGCGCGCGCCGACCGCACGGGCGGTGACACCACCGTGCTCACCAGCGGCGCCTACACGCCCTGCGAACCGTGCAAGACCGATCCGACCAAGCCGCCCATGTGGCAGATCAAGGCCGCGCGGATCATCCACAAGGAGAAGGAACAGACGATTTATTTCGAGAGCGCCCGCCTCGAATTCCTCGGTGTTCCGATCGCCTGGGTGCCCTATATGTCGGCGCCCGATCCGAGCGTGAAGCGCAAGTCCGGCTTCCTGATCCCGCAATTCATCAACACCAGCGAGATCGGCTACGGCGTCTCGATTCCGTACTTCTGGAACATCGCGCCCAATATGGACGTGACGTTCTCGCCGCTGTTCGTCAGCAAGCAGGGCGTGCTGCTCGAAGGCACGTTCCGCCATCGGCTGGAAACCGGCATCTACAGCATCCGCGCCGCCGGCATCGAGCAGCAGGACAAGGAAGCCTTCCTCGGTCAGCCCGGCTATCGCGACCAGCGCGGCATGATCGAGACGCACGGCCAGTTCAACATCAACCAGCAATGGTACTGGGGATGGGACGGCTGGCTGATGTCCGACAAGACCTTCTTGGAGGACTATAGCCTCATCAACAACGCGAAGAAGGAAGTGACCTCGCAGCTCTACCTCATCGGGCAGGGCGACCGCAGCTACTTCGACGCGCGCATCCAGTACTTCACCGGTCTGACCTCCTATGACATCCAGGAGCAGCAGCCGACGATCCATCCGGTCATCGACTACAGCAAGACGTTCGACCAGATATTCGGGGGCGAGTTCAGCTACGACTTCAACATGATCAGCCTGACGCGGAACGAGATCGACATCCGCGCGACGTCCGAGGAGTACGCGGTTCAGAACGTCGTTCAGGGCCCGGTCAACGAATGCGACCTCTCCTCGATGAGCGCCGATCCGGCCGTGCAGCGGGAGAACTGCCTGATGCGCGGCATGGCCGGCAGCTACACCCGCGTGTCGGGCGTGGCCAACTGGCGCCGCACCTTCATCGATAATGCCGGTCAGTCCTGGACGCCTTTCTTCAACGTCCAGCTCGACGCGGCCCAGGTCGACCCGGAGCCGGAGGACTATCCCTGGCTGCCGTCCGAGAGCGAGTCGCTGGTGCGCGCCATGCCCGCCGTCGGCCTTGAGTATCGCTATCCCTTCATCGCGGTGCAGAGCTGGGGCACGCAGACCATCGAGCCCATCGCCCAGCTCATCGTCCGCCCGAACGAGACCGATATCGGCAAGTTCCCGAACGAGGACGCGCAGAGCCTGATCTTCGACGACACCAACCTGTTCGAGATCAACAAATATTCCGGCTATGACCGCGTCGAGGGCGGCACCCGCGCCAATGTCGGCATCCAGTACACCGCCAACATCCGCGGCACCGGCCAGATCAACGCGCTGTTCGGCCAGTCCTACCAGCTCGCCGGCCAGAACTCGTATGCCTATTACGACATGGCCAATACGGGCGCGGATTCGGGCCTGGAAGACGACGTGTCGGACTATGTCGCCCGCCTGTACTGGGCGCCGAACCGCAACTTCGCGCTCATCAACCGTTTCCGCTTCGACAATGACGACTGGTCAGTGGAACGCTACGAGTTCGAAGGCCGCGCCACCGTCAACAGGCTCACGGTCTCGGCCATCTATGGCCTCTACGCCGCGCAGCCGGAGCTCGGCTATTACGACGAGCGTCAGGGGGTGCTCGGCACCGGCCAGCTGAAGCTGAACGAGAACTGGAGCCTGCTCGCGGCCTCGCGCTACAACCTGCACGAAAACGAGATCGATTATTCGCTGTTCGGCGTGTCCTACGCGGATGACTGCTTCGGCATCACCCTGTCCTACAAGTCGGACTACACCGAGAGCGGCAATCGCGAGCGCGTGGACACCGTGCTGCTGACCATCAGCCTGCGCACGCTGGGCCAGGCGGGCTTCTCCTCGCAGGTTGGCTCCACCATGAGCTCGGACGAGTGAGTTCAGGCGCGTACGGCTCCGTTTCTGTGATCTGGACGTCGTATTGACGCCACAAGCGCTCGCCAGAAGAACCGCGTGGTTTCAACGGGCAGGCGGCGATCTGGCCAGCGGAAGGGGAATGAGGCGGATATGACGATGTGCGGGCACAGCACCCCGAAGGCCGGACCTCGGAGGGCGCGCGGTGCGGCCTTGCGCCTGCTGGCCCCGGTTGTCCTGTCGACGGCGCTTGGCTTCGGCGCCGTCTCGCTCGCCCCCTCGCCCGCCGCCGCGCAGCAGGTCCTCGTCCTGGTTCAGGGCCAGCCCATCACCAGCTTCGATGTGGCCCAGCGCATAAAGCTGGCGCAGCTGACGGAGCGCACGTCGCTCAGCCAGAAGCAGGCGCTGGAAGACCTCATCGACGAAAAGCTGAAGATCGCCACGGCCCAGCGTTACGGCATCACGGCCGAAACCGAGGACGTGAACAAGCTGTTCTCCCAGATGGCGAGCCGTGGCGGGCGCACACCGGATCAGCTCACCCAGGCTCTTGCCGCTTCGGGCCTCAGCGCTTCGACGCTGAAGGACAAGATGCGGGCCGACTATGTCTGGAACAACTATGTGCGCGGCCGCTTCTCCTCGGTCACTACCGTCCGCGATTCCGACGTCTTCGCCGCCTTGGAGACCAAGGGCGAGGATCTGACCAAGGCCCAGCGCACCACCGAGTATGTCGTGCGTCAGATCGTGCTGGTCGTCTCCCGCACCGCGCCGGATGCCAGCCGGGCCCAGCGCATGGCCGAGGCCAATGCCCTGCGCAAGCGATTCACCGATTGCGACACCGGCGTTGCCGATGCCCGCTCCATGAAGGAGACCGTGGTGCGCGACCCGGTCATCCGTACCTCGGCCGACATGAGCGCCCCGCTGCGCAAGGTGATGGACGAGATTCCGGTGGGTCAGACCACCGCGCCGGAAGTCACCCGCGCGGGCATCGAGATGGTCGCCATCTGCTCGCGCCGCGAGATCGTCGGCGAAAGCGCGCAGAAGCGCGAGGTGAAGCAGGAACTGCAGACCAAGCAGTTTGATGCGCTGTCCAAGCGCCTGCTTGCCGAGGCCCGCAAGCAGGCCATGATCCAGTACCGCTGACACCATGCCCGAGCGACCCGCGCCCTCGCCTGCCCTCGCGCTGACGCTCGGTGAGCCCGCCGGTATCGGACCGGACATCACGCTCCTCGCCTGGGAGAACCGGGCGGCATTGGGGCTGCCCGCCTTCTTCGTCACCGGCGACCCCGCCTGCCTGAAGGAGCGTGCCGACCGTCTTGGCGTGCCCGCCACCATCCGGGTATGCACGGCGGAGGAAGCGCCGCGCCTGTTTCCCGATGTGCTGCCCGTTGTGGCCGCCGGGCCTGTCGCCACCGCTCTGCCAGGCCGGCCTGACGCGACAAGCGGGCCGGCGGCTCGCGAGGCCATCGACGCGGCGGTGCGGCTGGTTCAGACCGGCCGGGCGAGCGCCGTCGTCACCAACCCCATCGCCAAATCGGTGCTCTACGCCACCGGCTTCACCTTTCCCGGCCACACCGAATATCTCGCCCACCTTTCCGGAGATGCCGCGCTGCGGCCGGTGATGATGATCTGGTCGCCGGAACTCGCGGTCATTCCCGCCACCATTCACATTCCCGTCGCCGAGATCGCGACGCGGCTGACGACCCGGTTGCTCGTCGACACCGGCCGCATCGCCGCGCGCGATCTTCAGCGCCGGTTCGGCCTCGCCCATCCGCGTCTCGCCTTTTGCGGGCTCAACCCGCATGCGGGCGAGCATGGCACGATCGGTCGTGAGGATGAGGACATTACCCGCCCCGCCGTCGAGGCGCTGAGGACGGAGGGCATCGATGCGCGCGGCCCGTTCCCGGCCGACACGCTGTTCCACGCCAAGGCGCGGGCGGGGTACGACGTCGCCATCGGCGCCTATCACGATCAGGTGCTGGCGCCCGTGAAGACGCTGGCCTTCGAGCGGGCGGTGAACGTGACGCTAGGCCTGCCCTTCATCCGCACCCCGCCGGACCACGGCACGGCCTTCGACATTGCCGGTACCGGCACGGCCGACCCGTCGAGCCTCATCGAGGCGCTCCGGCTCGCCCATCGTCTGGCGCAGGCCGATCGCGCCGGCGCTCAATCGCCGTCTCTCGACCGCCTGCCGGCATGAGCGGCATCGACGATCTGCCGCCGCTGCGCGAGGTCATCCGGGAGCACGGGCTCTCCGCGCTGAAGTCGCTCGGCCAGAACTTCCTGCTCGACCTCAACCTCACCTCGAAGATCGCGCGCACCGCCGGGCGGCTCGACGGGATGACGGTGATCGAGGTCGGCCCCGGCCCGGGCGGGCTCACCCGCGCCATCCTCGCGCTGGGTCCGCGCAAGGTCGTCGCCATCGAGCGCGATCACCGCTGCATCGCCGCGTTGGCCGACATCGCCGCGCATTATCCCGGCAAGCTCGAGGTGGTCGAAGGCGACGCGCTGGAAGCCGATTACCGCGCGCTGGTGCCGGAGGGCGAGCGCGCCGCCATCATCGCCAACCTGCCCTACAATGTCGCGACGCCGCTGCTGGTGGGCTGGCTCTCCGGTCCCTGGCCCGCCTGGTATGAGAGCCTGACGCTGATGTTCCAGCGCGAGGTGGCCGAGCGGATCGTCGCCGCGCCGGGCACCAATCATTATGGCCGCCTGGCGATCCTCACCGGCTGGCGGGCGACGGCGCGGATCGCCTTCGACGTCCCCGCCTCCGCCTTCGTGCCGCCGCCCAAGGTCACGTCCTCGGTCGTCCATATCGTGCCGCGCCCCACCCCCCTCGCCTGCGACCTGAATGCCCTGGAGCGGGTGACGGAAGCCGCCTTCGGCCAGCGCCGCAAGATGCTGCGCCAGTCGCTCAAGAGCCTGGGCGTCGATACGATGGCGCTGCTGGAAGCCGCCGGCCTGCCGCCCACGGAAAGGGCCGAGCAGATCCCGATCGAAGGCTTCGTGGCGCTCGCAAATGCGTGGGTGGCCCTACGCGGCGCAAGTCGCGGCTGAGGGGTGAGATAGGCGGCGCCGGCAGCGCCTGACGCGCCTTAATTCGTCAGCGTCGCCAATTCCTCGTCCAGACGCTCGATCACCGGTGCGAGCCCCACCTGCCGCTCGCGGCGCAGGCGCTCGGCCAGCAATATGTTGCGCAGATTGGCAAAGGTGCTGTTCAGGTCCTCATTGACCAGCACGTAGTTGTAGTCCTGCCAGTGCGCGATCTCAGTGCGGGCGTTCTTCAGCCGCTTCTCGATCACGCCGGAAGCATCCTCCGCCCGGCGCTCCAGCCGCATCTTCAGCTCCTGCGCCGAAGGCGGCAGGATGAACACGCCGACGATATCCTCCGGCATCCGCGCATAAAGCTGCTCGGCGCCCTGATAATCGATGTCGAACAGCACGTCGCGCCCCGCCGCCAGCGCCGCCTCGACCGGGTCGCGCGGCGTGCCGTAGAAATTGCCGTGCACCTCGGCATGCTCCAGCAGGTCGCCGGCGTCGCGCATCTTCTCGAACCGGTCGCGGGTGAGGAAATGATAATGCACCCCCTCCACTTCGCTCGGCCGACGCTCGCGCGTGGTGACGGAGACCGACAGGTAAATATCCGGGTTCTGCTCCAGCAGCAGACGCGCCAGCGTGGATTTGCCCGCCCCCGAGGGCGAGGACAGGATCAGCATGAGGCCCCGGCGGGGGACGTGGGAGTGCTTCACGCGTGCCTCACTCAATGTTCTGGACCTGCTCGCGGAACTGCTCGACCACGCCCTTCAGCTCGAGGCCGATGGCGGTGAGCGAGACATCGTTTGCCTTGGAGCAGAGCGTGTTGGTCTCGCGGTTGAATTCCTGGGCGAGGAAATCCAGCTTGCGCCCCACCGCGCCACCCTCCGCCAGCATGGCACGGGCGGCGGCGACATGAGCGACCAGCCGGTCGAGTTCCTCGCGCACATCCACCTTGGCGGCGAGCATCAGGGCTTCCTGATGCAGCCGGTCCGGGTCGAAATGGGCGCCGACATCCAATAGCGTGCGGATCTGCTCGGCCAGCTTCGCGCGAATGGCTTCGGGCTGGCGGGCCGGGTTGGCCTCGGCGGCGGCGGTCAGCCGCGCGATTGCGTCGAGCCGCTCATTCAGCACCAGCCCGAGCGCCGCCCCTTCCTTGGCGCGCATGGCGACGAGTTCGGCAATGGCGCGCTCGAATCCATCCGTCACCGCCGCCTCGACGGCGCCGCGCTCGGCTTCGCTGTCCTGCGCCTCGCTCACTTCCAGCACGCCCTTGAGCCCGAGCAGGCTCTCCAGCCGCACCGGCGGCGCCTCGAGGTCGCGCGCGACCGCGGCGACGGAGGCCGCGACCGCCCGCAGCAGCGGCTCGTTCACGGTCACGCGCACCGCCGCATCGGCGCGGGTCATGGACAGGCTCGCGTTGACATTGCCGCGCGCCAGCGCCCGCGAGGCGATCTGTTTGAGCGGGATGTCGAGCCCGTCCCAGCCGGTAGGCAGGCGCAGGC
>JAEZMI010000080.1 GCA_023414975.1 Pseudomonadota bacterium
GCGCCGCCGTGGTGCCGCGCAGCTCCGGCGCGGCGATGGAGGCCGAGGCGGGCATGGCGGGGACGAGCGCGCCCTCTTCCGCCGCGCCATCCGCCGAACCCTGCCGCTCGCCCTCCGGCCGCGCCGCGCCATCGCCATTGCCGTTGCCATCACCTTGCGGCATGCGGAAATTCAGCCGCACATTGCCGGTGAGCAGCGCCCGCGCGTCCTTCTGCGACACTTCCATGCGGTCGGCGGTGAGCTTGCCGTCGAGATAGGTGAGATGGACCGGCTTTTCCGACACCAGCGTGCCGCCCTTCACATCGATCACCACCGTGTCCAGAACGCCGCCATAGCCGGCCGAGGTGGCGAAATGGATGCCGCCATCCAGCGTCATCTGCTCGGTCTTGGTGTCGTAATGGCCGGTGGCGGCGTTGAGATTGGCCCACCCCTGCTCGGCCAGTTCCAGCTTCGCCTTGATGGTGTTGAGGTCGATCTGGTTCGGCTGGGTGAGATCCTGCGAGGCCGATTCGGCAGTGACGCTGTAGCCGCGATTATCCTGCGTGAAGCCGTGCAGCTTGGGCAGCTCCATCATCACCCGCGTGCCGGAGAGGCTGACGCGGCCGAGATCGAAGGGCAGGTTCACCGCGAGGGAGAAGGGGTCGAGATAATTGACCGCGACCGTGATTCCGAGCACCGCCAGCACGCTGGCCGGCAAGGCGCGCCGCAGCAACCGCACGCGGCGGCTATGGCGCCCGGCGCGCTGGAAATCGGCATCGGACCGGCGCTGGTCGTCGCCCGACGGCCCGCGCTGGGCAAAGCGTCCCTTCGGCTCCGCGGCACGGACGTGCCTTGGGGGGTCGACGTGACTGTTCATCGGCGCATGCGTTTCCCGAGCGGCCGGTTCCCCTCCCGGCTGCGTGTCAAGATGGCGACTTACACCCCAAGGTGCAAGTTCGGCGACAGCCGGCACGTTCCGCCAGCGTTCGAAAGCGATGCCGTTAGACCGGCCGAATACGGCACGGATGAGGGGGCCGGGCGGCGAAAAGCCCCGAGCCGGCCGCTCCGGGTCACGAATGCGAGAAAATGTCCTCGTCCGGCCAGCCCGCCAGATCGAGCGCGGCGCGGGTGGGCAGGAAGCCGAAGCAGGATTCGGCGAGACCCAGCCGGTTCTCCCGCGCCAGCATGGTGGTGAGCTTCGCCTTGAGCGCGTGCAGATGCAGCACGTCCGAGGCGGCGTAGACGAGCTGCGCGTCGGACAGTTCCTCCGCCGCCCAGTCCGAGCTCTGCTGCTGCTTGGAGAGATCGACGCCAAGCAATTCGCGCGTCAGCTCCTTCAGCCCGTGCCGGTCGGTATAGGTGCGGGCGAGGCGCGAGGCGATCTTGGTGCACCAAACCGGGTTGACCGTGAGCCCGAAGGTCTTGCCGAGAACGGCGACGTCGAAACGGGCGAAATGGAAAAGCTTCGTCACCGCCGGATCGGTGAGCAGGCGTTCGAGATTGGGCGCGCTGCCGGGGCCGGCGCCGGGCGGGATGTGCACCACATCCGGGGTGCCGTCGCCCGGCGAGAGCTGCACGACGCAGAGGCGGTCGCGGTGCGGGTTGAGACCCAGCGTCTCGGTATCGATGGCGACGACGGGGGCGACGTCAGCGGTGTAGCGGGACAGGTCGACCAGGTCGCCGCGGTGCAGGCGGATGCTCATCGTGCAGCACTTTCATGAAGACGCTGCGTCATTACATCGCCCGCCGCGAGCGGGCAACCTCAGGCCAGCACGGCGTCGAGCGCCAGGCCCGCGAAGAGCAGCAGCCCGGCATCGCGGTTGGAGCGGAAGAGACGCAGGCACGCCTCCCCGTCATGAATGTCGAGCCGCCAGATCTGCTGGCCGAGATGCAGCGCGAACACCGCCAGCCCGGCATAGGCCGCCGGCCCCGCCCCGGCCTGCCCGAGCGCGAGACCGATCAAAAGGGTCGCGCCGGCATAGAGCGGCACCAGCCAGAGGCGGGTCGCCTCGGCGAAGAGGCGCGCGGAGGACTTCACCCCCACCGCCGCGTCGTCCTCGCGGTCCTGATGGGCATAGATCGTGTCGTAACCCACCACCCAGAGCACGCAGCCGGCATAGAGCAGGATCGCCGCCGGGGGCAGCGCCCCGACGAGCGCGGCAAAGCCCATCAGCGCGCCCCAGGAAAAGGCGAGGCCGAGCACGAGCTGGGGAATCCAGATCACCCGCTTCATCAGCGGGTAAATGGCGACGACGCCGAGCGAGGCGAGCGCCACAAGGATGGCGAAACGCGGCAGGCAAAGGAGGACGACCAGCCCGACCAGCGCCTGAAGCGCGAGAAAGGCGAAGGCGCCGGCCAGCGAGACCTGGCCGGAGGGGAGCGGGCGCCCGCGCGTGCGCTCCACCCGTCCGTCGATGTCCCGGTCGAGAATGTCGTTCCAGGTGCAGCCCGCGCCGCGCATAGCGACGGCGCCGAGCGCGAAGAGCGCGAGCAGCGCCAGCGGCTCAGCGGCCGCGACGGGCACGCCGTGGCGGCTCGCGAAGCTGGCGGCGAGCGCCACCGACCACCCGCAGGGAATGAGCAGCAGCCAGCTGCCGATCGGCCGGTCCGCCCGCGCGAGGCGCAGGAACGGACGCAGGAAGGGCGGGGCGTGACGATCCACCCAGTTGCCCGCCGCATCGGCCGGGATGAGGGCGGGAGCGGAAGAGACCGGAGCGGAAGGGACCGGAGCGGTAGAGCCCGCGGCAGGCGAGCCCGGAGCCGGAGACCCTGGGGCGGGCGTCATGCGAGGTCGTCCTTTCCCCGTCCCGCGGCCGGATCAGCGCAGCGCGTCGCCGCCGAGCGTATCGAACACGCCACCCTTGGCGGTGGCGGTGCTCGGCAGGCCGCTGGACAGGCCGAGGCCCTGCGAGATCGCGCCCTGCGGCGGCGGGCCGGAAGGGCCGCCCTGCTGCTGCATGGCCGCCGCCTGGCAGACCTTGTCGCGGATGGAAATGACGCTGCCGGAATTTTCCTTGAGGCTGGTGATCGCCTCGTCCGGCACGCCGCACTTCGCCTTGTTGGCGACGAGATAATTGTAGAAGCGCTGCTGCGAGCTGACGAAATTGCGGAACATCGGGCAGAGCTCGGCGGCCGGCAGTTTCTTGCTCGCCGCCTTGCGCAGCGCCTCGTTGCGCCCTTCGAGATCGCCGCGCAGCTTCGTCACCTGGGTCTGGCAGTCGGCGATGTCGGCCTGGCTCGGGCCGGAGGGCACCGGGGTCGCGGGGCCGGGCATCATGCCCATCCCGCCACCCATGCCGCCACCCATCCCCCCACCCATTGCCGGGGCGGCGCCGAAGGCGTCGGGCGAGGCGAAGCCGTCTGTCGCGGGCGGGCTCACTGGGGCCGGAGTCGCGGCCGGGGCCATGGCTGGGGTCGCCGGCGCGGCGGATGCGGCAGGCGGCGTCGAGCCGCTGCCGGTGCCATCGGCGCCGCCGGGCGTGCCGATCCACTGCGCCGCCGCCGGCCCGGCACTGAAAGCCGCCAGCAAGGCGCCCGCGACCAGGACGCAGGACAGGGGGCGCGAGGCGCGCTCGGAATGTGTCGACCGTCTCATGGAGCCTTCCGCTCGTGCAGACTTCTTGACCCAGCGTGATACAGAGGCCCCAAGGATTGGGCAATATCACGGCGGCGAGCGAGTTAGCACGTCTCGCGCAGGGTGTCGCCGATCGCGCAGGGTGTCGCCAAGCCTTGATGGGGTGCTGCGTTGCCCTTGTGTGCGCTATATACGGTCAAATCATGGCCCGCCCCGACA
>JAEZMI010000102.1 GCA_023414975.1 Pseudomonadota bacterium
GGCGGGGGCCTCGCACGACGGGCGTCGTCACACCACGAACAGCCGTGTCCCGGACGCTCGGAGCGTCAGCGCAGAGCGCGCCGGGACCCAGCGTAAGAGTCTTTGGCCAAAGAGTTTTCCTGGGCCCCGGATCATCGCCGCGCACGGCGCGGCTCGTCCGGGGAACGGACACCCCTCAGCGCAGCTTCAGCGTGGAGAGGCCGATCAGCGCCAGAACCACCGCGATGATCCAGAAGCGGATGACGATCTGCGGCTCGGTCCAGCCCTTCTGCTCGAAATGATGGTGGATCGGCGCCATTTTGAAGACGCGCTTGCCGGTGAGCTTGAAGGAGGCGACCTGCACGATCACCGACACCGCTTCCAGAACGAACAGCCCGCCGATCACCGCCAGCACGATCTCGTGCTTGGTGGCGACGGCAATGGTGCCGAGAAGGCCACCCAGCGCCAGCGAGCCGGTGTCGCCCATGAAGATCTGCGCCGGCGGCGCGTTGAACCACAGGAAGCCGATGCCGGCGCCGATCAGCGCCCCGCAGATTACCGCCAGTTCGCCGACGCCGGCGACATAGTGGATCTGCAGATAATCGGCGAACAGAACGTTGCCCGACAGATAGGAAATCAGCCCGAAGCTGCCTGCCGCCACCATCACCGGCACGATGGCGAGGCCGTCGAGACCGTCCGTCAGGTTCACCGCATTGCCGGCGGCGACGATGACGAAGGCGCCGAACACCACGAAGAACCAGCCGAGGTCCAGCAGCAGGTCCTTGAAGAAGGGAAAGGCCAGCGAGGAGGAGAGCGGTTCGCGGCCGATATGCATGATGACCACCGCGGCGATGCCGCCGATCACCCCTTCAATGGCGAGGCGCGCCTTGCCGGACAGGCCGTTATGCGTCTGCTTGGTGACTTTCAGATAGTCGTCATAGAAGCCGATCAGCCCGAAGCCGAGGGTGACGAACAGCACCACCCACACATAGGGGTTGGAGAAATTTCCCCACAGCACGGTCGCGACCATCAGGCCGGAGAAGATCATCAGCCCGCCCATGGTGGGCGTGCCCTTCTTGGTGACGAGGTGCGACTGCGGCCCGTCGGTGCGGATCGGCTGGCCCTTGCCCTGCTTGAGGCGCAGCAGCGCGATGATGGCCGGGCCGAACATGAAGACGAAGAGCAGCGCGGTGATGATCGCCCCGCCGGTGCGGAAGGTGATGTAGCGGAAGACGTTCAGAGCCGGGAGGCTCTCCTGGAACTGGACCAGCCATTGCAGCATCGGGGATCAACCTTCCGGAAAGGACGCGGGCCGGCACGGCGCGGATGCGGCGAACCGGCCCGCGGGGCCATGCCCGCTGCCGGCGGAAACTTCAAGAGGGGCGAAGGGCGCGCGCGCCGGAGCTCCGCTCATTACGGCGCCTCCGCTCATTCCGGCGCCTCCGCCGCGAGGAGCTCGGCCTTCGCCTTGAAACGCTCGGCGAGCGAGCGCGCGAGCACCCCCATGCGGCTGCCGTTCGAGCCCTTGACCATCACCACATCGTCGGCGCGCAGGCGGTCCGCCACCTGCGGCAGCAGCGCGGCGGCATCGGGCGCCCAGGCCCCGCGCCGGCTCTCCGGCAGCGCTTCCCACAGGGAGCGCATCAGCGGCCCGGCGCAGAAGACGAGATCGACGCCCGAGGTCGCGGCGGCGATATCGGCATGCATCGCCTCGCCCTGCGGGCCGAGCTCCAGCATGTCGCCGAGCACCGCGATGCGCCGCCCGCGCGCCGCGACCGGCGTGCCGGCCAGCACGGCGAGCGCCGCCCGCATGGAGGCGGGGTTGGCGTTGTAGCTTTCGTCGATCAGCGTCGCGAGGCCGCCCTTCACCGCGAGCCGCGTGCGCACGCCCCGGCCGGGCGGCGGGCCCATCGTGCCGAGCGCCATGGCGGCGAGGGCGAGATCGGCCCCGGCGAGCTTGGCCGCCGCCAGCACCGCCAGCATGTTCTGGATGATGTGGCGGCCGGGCAGGCCCACCTTGAAGCTCACCATCTCGCCGAGAATATCGGCGGTCGCGGTCGCGCCGTTGGGCTGAAGCGCGTGGGAGACGAGGCGCGCCTGGGCGTCCGGCGATTCGCCGAAGCCGACGATGGTCGCGACGCCCGCCGCCTCGGCGGCGCGGGCGAGCTGGGCGAAATGCGGGTTGTCGCGGTTCAGCACCGCCGCGCCGCCCGGCTCCAGCCCGAGGAAGATCTCCGCCTTGGCGTCGGCGATGGCCTCGATATTGGGGAACTGGGCGATGTGCACCGGCTCGATGGTGGTGATGACCGCCACATGCGGGCGCACCATGCGGGTGAGCGGGGTGATCTCGCCGGCATGGTTCATGCCGAGCTCGAACACGCCATAGGCGCTGCCCGCCGGCAGGCGCGCGAGCGAGAGCGGCACGCCCCAGTGATTGTTGTAGGACGCGGCAGAGGCGTGGGTCGCGCCATCGGCGGAGAGCGCGAGGCGCAGCGCCTCCTTGGTGGTGGTCTTGCCCACCGATCCCGTCACGGCGACGATGCCG
>JAEZMI010000130.1 GCA_023414975.1 Pseudomonadota bacterium
GCCTTCATGGACGCGCAGCTGCGCGATCTGCGCCAGCGCCTCGATGGCGCTCCTCCCGTCACCACCTATCTCGAAGTCCAGTCGACGCTGGACGATTGCTGCTGGGCCGCCGGCACCCTTATCTGGGGCGAGCTGCTGGCCGCCGCGGGCGGGCGCACCCTGCCCGCCGTCACGGCGCCCTGGTTCCAGAAGCTGCCGCTGGAATATCTCATCGCCACGCCCCATGACGTCTACATCGCTGCGGGCGGCGGCTGGGCCGCCGGCGGACGGCCGGCGATCGGGCCGGGGCTCGATCCGGCGGCCGCGCGCGCGGCACTCGCCGCGCTCACCCGCCGAACCGGCTTCGACCAGATGGCCAGCGTTCGGGATGAGCGTGTCCACGCCATCTGGACCGGCCTGATCGCAGCGGCGCCGCTGAACATCCTGTTCATCGAGATCGTCGCCACATGGCTTCACCCGGAGCGTTGCGCCGACCTCGATCCGGCGCGGACACTCGCCGAGATCAACCGCTTCATGGCGGTGCCGATCGATGGCCCGCTCTGGGTATCGCTGAAGGAAGAGCGGCCATGAATGAAACAACCTGCCCGCGCACCTACCGCGCGACAGCGGATGTCCGCTTTCAGCGGCTCGATCATTTCCTCGGTCCGATCCTGACGTCGATCGAGACACATGACATGACCGTGCGGGCCTCGCCGGATGCCGCGTCCGGCACGGCCTATGAGGTGACGAGCGCCTTCGGGAAGGCCCGGCTCGACATTCATCCCCAGCGGCTTCGCCTCACCGTCGAAACGGTGGAGGACCACGCCCTCAATCGCATGAAGCACGCACTGGTCGGCGCCATCGGCTTCATTGCCGCGGGTGAGCGGCTCGACATCGTCTGGGCCGGTGACGAGGTCGGGCCCGCTCGACCCGCCGATCTGAGAATTCTCCGCGTGGTGCGGATGCAAGGGCTCACATCCCGCATGAAGCGCGTGGTCTTCAGTGGCGAGGACCTCGCGCGCTACGACCGCCCGGACCAGCTTCACTGCCGCCTCATCTTCCAGCCGAAATCGGCAGCCGCGCTGCGGTGGCCCGTCCTCGACGATCGCGGCCATGTTGTCTGGCCCGACGGGGAGAAGCTGCCGACGCGGGTCTACACCATCCGCCACATCGACGCCGCGGCCGGGGAACTCACCGTCGATTTCGCGCTGCATGAACGACCGGGCCCCGCCACGCGCTGGGCGATGGCGGCGGAACCGGGCGACATTGTCGGTGTTCTCGGACCGGCGGCCAACGGCACGAAGCCGGCCGCCTTCTATGTCCTCGCCGGCGACGAAACCGGGCTGCCGGGGATCGCGCGCCTGCTTGAACAGATGGAGCCGACGGCGCGCGCAATCGCCTTCGTCGAGGTGAACGACCCCACCGACGAAGTGCCGCTGAGACACGGCCCGGCCCTGCGGGTGAAGTGGCTGCATCGCCGCGGCGCGCCGGCCGGCACAACCTCGCTGCTATGCGACGCGATCCGCTCGGTCGTCTGGCCGGAAGACCTCACCAGCGCCTTCTTCTGGGGAGGCTGTGAGCACAGGGCTTTCCGGCAGATCCACCGCCATCTGCGTGAGGACGTCGGCCTGCCGGCGGAGCGCCAGACGCTCTACTCACACTGGAACTGCACCCTGAGCGAAGACGACATCATCGCCATCGGCGCCGAAGCCTATCTTCCGTAAAGCTCCCGCCCTCTCGTTCAGAGAGCTGGCGGCTTGAAGTGCGGCTTCAGCCGCAGGGCGACAGCTTGGAGCGGCAGGTGGTGGCCGCTGTGGGACTCGAACCCACACGGGCAAAGCCCGAGGCATTTTAAGTGCCTTCCGTCTACCGGTTTCGGCAAGCGGCCATTCCGTCTGCGAGCCCAAGAACCCACGCCCGCGCGCCCGTTCCCATAGGCCGGCACCACGGGCGGCGCAAGGCAGTGCTCCCGGCGCGGTTCCCCCGGCGCGGGGAACGGCCGGCGGGCGGCGGTCAGAAAACCCCGCCGATGAAGCCGGTCTCGTCGACGAAGATGTTCTCCGCCGCGGGACGGGAGGGAAGGCCGGGCATGGTCATCACCTCGCCGGCGAGCGCCACCACGAAGCCGGCACCGGCGGAAAGGCGCACCTCGCGGATCGGCAGCACGAAGCCTTCCGGCGTGCCGCGCCAGGTGGGGTCGGCGGAAAAGCTGTACGGCGTCTTGGCCATGCAGACCGGCAGGTCGCCATAGCCCATGGCCTCGAACTCGGCGAGCTTCTTCAGCGCGGCGGGCTCGATAGCGACCGAACCCGCGCGATAGATGCGTCGGGCAATGGTGTCGATCTTCTGGGTGAGCGGCAGGCCGCTCTCATAGAGCGGGCGGAAGGCGGAAGGGCCTTCGGCGAGGCGCACCACCGCCTCCGCCAGCGCGAGCGCGCCCGCCGAGCCCTCGGCCCAGTGCGAGCACAGGTGAACGCCCGCCCCCGCCGCCGCGCAGGCCGCCTCGATGGCGGCGATTTCCGCCGGCGTGTCGCTGGTGAAGCGGTTGATGGCGACCACCGCCGGCAGGCCGAACGCCTTCATGTTCTCCACATGGCGCACGAGATTGCCCGTGCCGCGGCGGACGGCCTCGACATTCTCCGGCCCGAGATCCTTCTGCGCGACGCCGCCATGCATCTTGAGCGCGCGCACCGTCGCGACGATCACCACCGCGCGGGGGGTGAGGCCCGCCTGGTGGCACTTGATGTCGAGAAATTTCTCCGCGCCGAGATCCGCGCCGAAGCCGGCTTCGGTCACCACGTAGTCGGCGAGCCCCAGCGCGGTGCGGGTGGCGATCACCGAGTTGCAGCCATGGGCGATATTGGCGAAAGGCCCGCCATGGACGAGGGCGGGCGTCGCCTCCAGCGTCTGCACGAGGTTGGGCTGGAAGGCATCGCGCAGCAGCGCGGTCATGGCGCCCGTCACTTTCAGCTGGCCGGCGGTCACGGGCTGGCGGGCACGGGTCTGCGCCACCACCATGCGGCCCAGCCGCTCTTCCAGATCATCCAGCGAACGGGCGAGGCAGAAGATCGCCATCACCTCCGAAGCGACGGTGATGTCGAAGCCATCCTCGCGCGGAAAACCGTTGCCCGGCCCGCCCAGGCCGACGATCACGCTGCGCAGCGCCCGGTCGTTGAGATCGACCACGCGGCGCCAGCTGATGCGGCGGGTGTCGATGTCGAGTTCGTTGCCCCAGTAGATATGGTTGTCGATCGCCGCCGCCAGCAGGTTGTGCGCCGCGGTGATGGCGTGGAAGTCGCCGGTGAAATGCAGGTTGATGTCCTGCATGGGGATGATCTGCGCATGGCCGCCGCCGGTGGCGCCGCCCTTCGAGCCGAAGACCGGGCCGAGGCTCGGCTCGCGCAGCGCAATGGCGACGCGCTTGCCCGCGCGGGACAGCGCGTCGCCGAGGCCGATAGTCGTGGTGGTCTTTCCCTCGCCCGCCGGCGTCGGGTTGATCGCCGTCACCAGGATCAGCCGCCCGTCCGCCGCCGCTGCCGCCTGCCCCGCGAAGCCGAGGTCGATCTTCGCCTTGTACGGCCCGTAGCGATAGAGCGCGGCGTCGGGCACCCCCAGCTGCGCGCCGATCTCTGCGATCGGACGCGGCTCGACGCGGGCGGCAATGGCGGCATCGCTGGCGGGATCGATCGTGCGCGCGGCGGTGTTCATCGGGACTCCGTTGCCAAAGCCGGTCAGGCGGCGCGCGCCCGCTCCGCCAGAATGGCGACGAGCAGCATACCGCCGAGCACCGACAGATGCTCCATGACGAAATAGAACTCGATCTGCGCCATCGGACCTTCCATGGACCAGAAATGATGCGCGATCGGGATCGTGAGGGCGGTGAATACCGCCAGCGCCCCGGCCCCGAGCCAGGTGGCGCGGTTGAGCAGGATCAGCAGCCCGCCGCCGAGCTGGGTGATGATGGTCAGCGCCGCGAAGAGCCAGGGCGGGTTGAGCCCGAAATGGGCCATCTCCGCCTGCGCCCCGGCGAAATCGGTGAGCTTGCTGATGCCGCTGCCGAGAAACATGAAGACCAGGAGGAAGCGCGCGAGGAAGGCCGTCGCGGAGGCACGCAGGATGGTGGAGATGATCGCCGGCGTCATCGGTGGATTTCCTTAAGGTGAGTGCCGCACCTCAAGGCAATATCCCAATCACGCGCGCGTGACGATCCGCATCGCAATACCTCATTGCGGGCGTCCACGGCCTTCGCCGTCCTCCGCCTCCTCGCTCCCCTCGCCGGCCTCCGCCTCCTCGCGCTCGCGCGCCGCCTTGGCCTCCGCGATGAATTCGCCGGCATATTTCTTCGCCTCGCGCACCGCTTCGCCGAGCTCGCGGGCATAGCGGTCGAGATCGAGCCGCAGCCCGCCCATCGACGGCTTCTCGGTCTCCGAGGCATAGGCGACCATGCGAAGGGACAGGCTGAGATCGGCGACGAGGTCGGCGATGAAGCCGTCGCTCAGATCGTGCTCGTCGGCATAGGCGAGCAGCTGCTCGTAAAGCGCCGCGCGGTGGGTCTCGAAAGCCTCGTCATAGGCCTCGTCGCTCTCGTCGGTCTCGATGGAATCGTCCGGCCCGGCCATGTTGGTCTCCTCAGTGCTCAGGCCACGCCGTCGCGGATGGGCGGCTGGAAGCTGAGCCCCATGTCCCACGGAAAGTAGATCCAGGTGTCCTGGCTCACTTCCGTGATGAAGGTGTCGATGATGGGGCGTCCGGCGGGCTTCGCATAGACCGTTGCGAAATGAGCGTTCGGCAGCATGGCGCGCACCACCTTGGCGGTGGAGCCCGTGTCGACGAGGTCGTCGATCACCAGAAGCCCCTGCCCGCCCGGCCCGGCCGTGTCGAGCACCACCTGGGCGATGGGCTTGATGACCTCGGTCTCGCCCTGGTTCTTGTAGTCGTGATAGCTGGCGATGCAGACGCTCTCGATCAGGCGTATGCCGAGTTCGCGGGCGACGATCGCCGCCGGCACCAGCCCGCCGCGGGTGACGCAGACGATGCCGACGAACGGCCCCGCCCCGGCGAGCCGCCAGGCGAGCGCCCGCGCATCGCGGTGGAACTGATCCCAGGAAACGGGAAAGGCCTTGTTCTGGCGGTCGTCCGACATTTCTGCGTGTATCCCGGCGGCAAAGGCGGTGTCACCGAGAGCATTAGCTTGAGCGCGGCGCCTTCTCCAGAGGCCACGGGGAGAATTCCCCGCTTCGCACGGCGCGTCACACCGCTGCGCAGCGCGTGCCCCTCATGCGCCGCCTTCCCGCCCGGCCCGCACCTGCGCCACCATCTCCTCGACCGCGGCCACCGCCGCCGCGAGCCGTTCGGGGTCGCGCGAGCGGATGACGAGATTGGTGTTGGGCTTGCCGTCCTCGCCGATGAAGGGATAGCTGCCCATGGTCACGCCGGGATGCGCCTGCGCGAGCGCCTTCAGCGGGCCGCCGATGTCGCCTTCCTTGGCGTGGGCGGGCACGGTCTGCGAGAGCATCCGCACGCCGGTCGTCAGCTTCGGCGCCACCTCGTCCAGCATGGCCTGCATGATGGTGGGCACGCCGGCCATGACGATGACATTGCCGATCCAGAAGCCGGGCGCCTTGGAGACCGGGTTCGGCACCAGTGCGGCGCCGGCGGGAATGCGCGCCATGCGCAGCCGCGCCTCGTTGAGGTCCGCCTCGGGAATCCGCTCCAGCAGCATCGCTCGCGCGCGCGGATCGACATCGATGGAGACACCGAACGCCTTGGCCACCGCATCGGCGGTGATGTCGTCATGCGTCGGGCCGATGCCGCCGGTGGTGAACACATAGGTGTAGCGGGCGCGCAGCGCGTTCAGCGCGGCGACGATCTCGTCCTCGATGTCGGGAACGACGCGAACCTCGGACAGGTCGATGCCGATATTGGTCAGATACTCGGCGATATAGCCGATGTTGCGGTCCTTGGTGCGGCCGGAGAGGATCTCGTCGCCGATCACCAGCAACCCCGCCGTCACCGCTTCTGCCTCATCGGCCATCCGATTCTACTCCTGCTTTCCGCAAAGGCGCCCAGAAACGCCGCAAATGCTCGCAGCAACCGCCACATAGAGCAGCACATCGCCCGCAAACTAGGCATTTCGGACTTTGCGAGGCGATATTCGCTGTCGTGGCGGTTCCACCTCTTCCGCTGGCACGACGTTTGTAGCTAACTTCCACGAGTTGGGGAGTGAATTTGCACCTATGAGCGTCGCTTTCGACGAGATGACCAATGCGGACGGCTCGATCCGCGCCGCCTACACCACCCTCGCACGCTGGCTGAAGGACGTGCCGCCCGACGTGCTGGACTACCGCCGGAAGGAGGCGGAGTTCATCTTCCGCCGCATCGGCATCACCTTCGCCGTCTATGGCGACAGTGACGCGCAGGAAAGGCTGATCCCCTTCGACATCATCCCCCGCATCCTCACCAACGGGGAATGGGGCCGGCTCTCGCGCGGGCTGGAGCAGCGCACCAAGGCGCTCAACCTCTACATCAAGGACGTCTATTCCAAGCGCGACATCCTGCGCGCCGGCATCGTGCCGGAGGATCTGGTCTACCAGAACCCCGTCTTCCGCCCGGAGATGAACGGCCAGAAGGTGCCGCACGACCTCTACGTCCATATCGCCGGCATCGACGTGGTGCGCGTGGACGCCGACACCTTCTACGTTCTGGAAGACAATGCCCGCACGCCCTCCGGCGTCTCCTACATGCTGGAGAACCGCGAGATCATGATGCGGCT
>JAEZMI010000137.1 GCA_023414975.1 Pseudomonadota bacterium
GGCAGGGTGTGATCGCCCTGCTGGTGCATTGCCCGGTTTACCGGGCCTACGCGACCGATACGTTTTCGCCTGACGATTCAGCGATTTGGCAGGAAATCCGCGAGGCGGTGGGCGCCGCTGAGGACCCGCTGACGACGGCCGCCGCCCATGTTCTGCTCGACCGCATGGCCGCCCCGCAGAACGACAGCGACCGCGAGTTCCGCGTCCGCTTCCAGCAACTCGGCGGCCCGGCGATGGCTAAGGGGTATGAAGATACCGAACTCTACCGCACGCCCATCCTGCTATCGGTCAACGAAGTCGGCTCCAGCCTCGATCACCCCACACGCTCGGCGGCGGAGGTGCACGCCGTCTTTGCCGCCCGCGCCCGCGAAAAGCGCCGTGATCTCAACCCGTTGGCGACGCACGACACCAAGCGAGGGCCCGACACCCGCGCCCGGCTCGACGCGCTCAGCCAGCGCCCGGCACTCTGGCTGAACTTTCTGGCCACGCAGGAACCGCTTCTCGGAAATCTGGTCGCATCTGAGGCGGGGCGGCTGATGCCCGATCCCATCGACCAGATCCTGATCCTGCAAACTCTCCTGTCCGCCTGGCCCATCTCGCCGGAGCGCATGGACGCCTACCTCACCAAGGCCCTGCGCGAAGCCAAGCGCCACTCCAATTGGGAGACCCCGGACGAGACCTATGAGGCCGCCGCCAAAGCCTTCAGCGCCGCCATTCTGGAGGGCGAGAACGGCGCGCCGGTGCGCGAGGCGCTGCAGGCGCTGGTCGAAGAGCTTGCGCCCGCCACACGGCTGGTCAGCCTCGCCCAGACCGCGCTCCAGCTCACCTTGCCGGGCACGCCGGACATCTATCAGGGCACGGAATTCCGCGATTTCTCGCTGGTGGACCCCGACAACCGGCGTCCCGTCGATTGGGAGCGCCGCCGCGCCGCGCTGGAGCGCGATAGCGGGAGTGACGCCGATTCCGAAAAGCTGGTGCTGACGCATGCGCTCCTGGAGCTACGTCGCACCAACGCGGCGCTGACTCAGGGCGATTACCGCCCGCTGGACCTGCCGGCGGACGATTGGGGCTGGTTCGGCTTCGAGCGCCGCCACGGCGGGCAGGCGGTACGGGTCATGGTTCCCACCCGTCTGCCGGCCGGCGACGATGGTTTCATAACACCTCCGGGTCCCACTGAAGAAGGCTGGCTCACATTGGAGGGCGAGGGCCTCACGGACGAAACCGGGACGATTCCCCTCTCGCGCTACCCTGTTGTGATTCTTCATAAAAGTTAAGCACCCCGCCCCCGCGTCATGCCGCGGCAATTGAAACCTGATCTTGGATGGAACCCCCTCGCCTCTCACGGCTTGTCCGGGTTGCACCGCAGCAGCGGTGCGGGGCAGCAAGTGAGGGTGAGGGATGCGGCGGCGCGACGTTCTACTGGGTGCGGCAATTCTGGCGGTGGCGGGTACCGGCACCTGGCCGACTTCGCGCGAGGACGCCGAGGCGCAGACCGACAAGCCCACCCGCTTCGACGCGCAGACCGTGCGCCAGCTTGCCCGCGAACTCGCGGCGCGCCCCTATTCGAACCCCGACCGGCAACTGCCCAAGGAACTCAACGAACTCAGCTACGATCAGTACCGCAACATCCGCTTCAACACTGACCGCTCGCTCTGGCGCGGCCAGGGCACGCCCTTCGAGGCGCAGCTGCTGCATCGTGGCTTCCTGTTCCGCGACAAGGTGGAAATCTATACGGTCCGCCAGGGCGAGGCTCACCGCGTCGAATATACGCCCGGCCTGTTCCGCTTCGAGCATGGCGTCACCGCCCCCGACCCGAAGCTCGATCTCGATTTTTCGGGCTTCCGCCTGCACAATCCGATCAACCGTCCCGACTATTTCGACGAGGTCGCCGTCTTCCAGGGCGCGAGCTATTTCCGCGCGGTCGGCAAGGACCAGACCTACGGCACGTCGGCGCGCGGCCTGTCCATCAAGACGGGCGACGCTTCCGGCGAAGAATTCCCTATCTTCAAGGCCTTCTGGATCGAGGAGCCACGCGCTGGCGTCGATTCCATCGTGGTCCATGCGCTGCTCGACAGCCCGAGCTGCGCCGCCGCGCACCGCTTCACGATCCGGCCGGGCACCTCGACCGTCATGACCGTGGAGATGACGCTCTACCCCCGGACGGATGTCGACAAGGCGGGCCTCGCCTCGCTCACCAGCATGTTCATGTTCGGCCCGAACGATCGCGACGGTATTGACGATTTCCGCCCCATGGTCTGCGACTCCGATGGCCTTGCCATCGTCACCGGCACCGGGGAACGGCTCTGGCGCCCGCTCTCCAACCCCAAGCGGCTGCAGATATCGTCGTTCGAAACCACCAATATCCGCGGCTTCGGCCTCATGCAGCGCCAGCGCTCCTTCTTCGATTATCAGGATCTCGAAGCGCGCTACGAGCGCCGGCCGAGCGTCTGGGTCGAGCCGATCGGCGATTGGGGCGAGGGCGCGGTGCATCTGGTGGAAATCCCCACCCCGGAGGAAGTCCACGACAACATCGTCGCCTATTGGCGGCCGAAGGAGCCCCTGCGCAAAGGGCGTGAGTATTATTTTACCTATCGCCTGCATTGGGGCTGGGACAGCCCGGACCGGCCTGAACTCGCCCGCTTCGGCCTCACCCGCGTCGGCGGCACCGCCGAGCGGCGCCAGTTCGTGCTCGACATCGTCGGCGCGAGCGTCAAGGATCTGCCGCCCGAGGGCCTGTCCGCCCGTGTCAGCGCCGGCACAGGTGCCGTCTCCAACGTCGTCCTTCAGCGCCACCCGGATATCGAAGGCTGGCGCATCGCCTTCACTTTCGAGCCGCAGGGCGCGGATCTTTCGGAACTGCGCGCGGAAATGGTGCGCGGCGATCAGCGCCTGTCCGAGAGCTGGGTCTACCGATGGACAGCGTGACGCTGCAGCGCCGCGCGCCGGCGTCGGGCAACGAGGCCCTCGCACCGGCGGGGGACAGGCTTGCCGACGTCCTGCCGGCCGACTCCCTGC
>JAEZMI010000166.1 GCA_023414975.1 Pseudomonadota bacterium
CCCATCGACTGCGACTTCGCGGTGGGCTTCTGCTGGGACGGCACGGTGACCCCGTCGCTTGGCACGCGCGGCGGCGGCGACGCGCGCCCGGCCCGCCAATATCTCGAATCCGACGCCGGCGAGATCACCGAGCTGACCACCTCCGAACATGTGCCGGTGCGCCGCGATCAGCGTGTCGTGTCGCTGACCAATGGCGGCGGCGGCTATGGCGCCCCCGCCGCGCGCGACCCTGCCCGCGTCGCCCGTGATGTCGCGGAGCGCTGGGTCAGCCCTGAGCGCGCGCGCGAAGTCTATCGCGTGGCGTTGACGCCGGACGGCGCGGTGGATGGCGTCGCCACCGCCGCGTTGCGGGGTTCTTGAGAATGCAGCCCGGCACGGAGCGCCATGAACTGGCGCAGGCGACGAAGGCGGATGCCGGCTGGCTGGTGGACGCCACGAAACGGCTCGTCGCCTGTCCGAGCGGCACACCGCCGGGCGATACGCGCGCGGTGGCGGAGGAGATCACGGCACTCGCCGCCGGGATGCCGGGAATCGAGATCGAGCGCCATCCGGGCGCGCCGCATGTGATGAACCTGGTTCTGCGCCTCAAGGGCGCGCGGCCGGGGCCGCGTCTCGTCTTCAACGGCCATATGGACACCTTCCCGCTCGGCGCGGCTTCCGACTGGACGACAGATCCCGCCGGCGAGGCGCGGGACGGCAAGCTTTACGGCCTCGGCGCCTCCGACATGAAGGCAGGGCTGGCGGCGATCCTGTTCACGCTCCGCCATCTCGCGCCACGTCGCGATCGATGGGCGGGTGAGATCGTCGCGACCTTCGCCGGCGACGAGGAGACGATGGGCGTGCTCGGCTCGAAGCTTCTGCTCGACACGGTACCCCACGCCCGCGGCGATGTGATGATCAGCGCCGATGCCGGCTCGCCGCGCGTGCTGCGTTTCGGCGAGAAGGGCATGATCTGGCTGAACCTCTCCGCCACTGGCCGTGCGGCACATGCCGCCCACGTCCATAAGGGCGAGAGCGCCATCGAGAAACTCATCGACGCGATCGCCGCGCTGCGCGCGCTGCGTGATCTTCCCGTTCCCGCGCCGGAGACGGTCCTGTCCGCGATTGCGGCGGCGGGCGAGGTCTCCGAGGCGCTTTCGGGAGCCGGCGAGAGCGATGTCCTGCGGAAGGTGACGGTCACGTTCGGCACGATAAGCGGCGGACGGCTGTCCAATCTCGTGGCCGACGAGGCGCGGGCAAGCGCGGATGTGCGGATTCCGGTCGGCATCGCGGTCGCCGAGGTGGAGGCCGAAATCCTGCGCATCGCCGCGCTGCACGACGTTGCCGTGGAGGTTACTCGCCGCTACGAGGCGAGCTGGACCGATCCCAACCATCCGGTCATCGATCTGCTCGCGCGCAACTGCCGCGAGGAACTAGGCATCGAGCCGGTGCGGAACATGCGCGTCGGGGCCTCCGATGCCCGCCATTACCGCGCCGCCGGGGTCCCGACCGTCGTGTGCGGGCTGACGCCCGTCAACATGGGGAATGCCGACGAGCATGTCGACATCGACGAACTGGCGGCGCTCGGCCGCATCTATGCGCTGACCGCTTTCGACTATCTCACGGGCTGAAAGCCATGGCGGACACATTGGCCGGGAAGACCGTTCTCGTCACCGGCGCGGGTTCGGGCATCGGGCAGGCCCATGCGCTCCACTTCGCCGGGCTTGGCTGCCGTGTTCTCGCCCACGACATCTCTCTATCGGCTCTGGCCGAGACCCTTGCGGCGCTCGATGGGCAAGGCGTCCGCGATGTCGAGCCGTTTGCCTGTGACGTCATCGAGCGCGATGCCTTCGAGCAGGGCGTGCGGCGGCTGGACGAGACCCACCCGATCGACATTCTCATCAACAATGTCGGCATTCCCGGCGACGGCGCGATTGACGCGGTGACGCCCGCCTTTATCGACCGGGTGTTCGCCGTCAATGTCGGGGGCACCATTGCCGCGACGCGCGGTGTCCTTGGCGGGATGAAGCATCGCAGGGCAGGGCGGATCGTCAACATCTCCTCGAATTGGGGGGTGTTCGGCCACGCCAATTCGTCCGCCTATGCCGCGTCCAAGGCGGCGATACTCGGCCTCACCAAGTCCTGGGCGCTGGAACTCGCTCCATGGGGGATCACGGTGAACGCCATCGCACCGGGCGGCATCGAGACCGCGCTTTTGGAGACGAGCCCCGCACGGCTCGCCGGCATCCCGCTCGGCCGGCACGGGCGCCCCGACGAGGTGGCGCGCGTGTCGGGCTTCCTCGCCTCCGACGCCGCCGCCTTCATGACAGGGACGGTGACCCACCTGAACGGCGGGGAGACCATCGCCAGCTAAGCAGGGCGTTCGCGGTGGCGCCAATGCCGCATTTCCCCTGTGGCCGCGCTTTCTCAGGCGCAGACGGGATTCGCGGACGTTGAACCTCGACCTGCGGCGGCGCCCTTCCCGGTGCAGATGCTTTGCGCGATGTCGCGTACGGTGCGAGCGAGACGTCGACCATTGTCGACGCGCCAGTGCAGGGCATAGGCAAGATCCGGCACGCGCAGACGCTCCTCGACATTGAGCCGCACCAACTCGCCGCTGCGTATGAAGCGTTCCACGAAGGGGCTGGCGAGAAGAGCTATACCCAGGCCGGCAATGGTCACGGCAGCCACCGCCTCGGGGCTGTTCGAGGCGACGATGCGGCGGAACTTCAATCCGTGCTCGGCGCTGAAATTCTGTAGATTGATCGTGCTGCCCGCCTGCACCGACATCGAGATTACCGGATGTGTCTGCAGCATGTCGGCGGTCAGGATTCCGCCCTCAATCACCACGCTTGGCGCGGCAACCCAGTGAAGTTCGACGCGGCCGATCTGCTCCGATTGGATCTGGGGATCGGCCGACGAACCGGCGCACAGCGCGAAATCGGTCTCGCCACGTTCCACATCTTCCAGCAATTCACGCGTGACCGCCACACGCGGCTCGATCACCACATCGGGATAGGTCGCGCGCACTTCCGCGACGATGCTGGGTAGCCATTGCATGGCCATCAGTTCGCTGATGCCAAACCGGCACGTCCCCTTCACCCGCTGCGGTGCGTCGGCAGCAACCAGAATCTCATCGCACAGCGCCAGCATCTGTTCGGCCTTGGCGAATACGCGTTCGCCGACCTCGGTGATGCGGGCGCTGGCGCCAGATCGGTCGAACAAGGGCTCGCCAACCTCAGCCTCCAGTTCCTGGATCCGCTTCGACAGCGCGGAGCGGGTCATGAAGAGGCGTTCAGCCGCCAGCGCGAAGCTGCCGAGAATCGCCGACCAGTAAAGAGCTTCGAGTTGCTTCAGCGTCATTCCGCTACTCCCAGCCCGAGGCTAGGCAATATCGGATGTCCGGCCAAGTCCTTCCCGCACGCGCGCAATGCCTTACAGGCGCATGACGAAGGGAGGCGGCGCGGCGTCTCCCAGGTCGATCCAGATCGACTTGACCTGAAGAAATTGTCGGATGGCATCCGCGCCGCCTTCGCGCCCGAGGCCCGACCGCTTGTAGCCGCCGAACGGGGTCATCGGCGCGGAGGTGCGGTACGTATTCACCCAAACCGAGCCTGCCTCCACCGCTTTCGCCACGCGGTGCGCGCGATTCAGATCCCGCGTCCAAATGCCGGCGGCAAGGCCGTAATCCGTGGCATTGGCCAGAGCGATAGCCTCGTCTTCTTCCTCAAAAGGCATAACGGCAAGGACAGGGCCAAACACCTCCTGCCGCGCCAGCGGCATGTGGGGGGCAACCCCTGTGAAAATCGTCGGTTCGACGAACCATCCATCGCGGTTGGCGCGCTGCCCTCCCAGGACACAGCATGCCCCCGCCTCCTTGGCGCCGGCTATATGGTTGAGGATATGGCGCAATTGCTGCTCGGTCGTCACGGGCCCGACTTGCGTGTCGGGAGCGGCCGGATCGCCGATCCGTGCACTTCGTGCCAGCCTCACCACACGCTCCACGAATTCTGCGGCAATGGAAGAGTGGACGATGAGGCGGGAACCGGCGACGCAAGTCTGTCCGGTCGCCGCGAAAATGCCGCCGACGACTCCGTTCACGGCACGGTTCATATCGGCATCGGCGAACACGACATTCGCACTTTTGCCGCCGAGTTCGAGCGTGACCGGGATCAACTTGCGGGCGGCGGTCTCGGCTATTGCCACGCCCGCGGCCTCCCCGCCCGTGAAGGCGACGGCGCGTACACGCGGATGAGCGACCAGCGCCGCGCCGACTTCGACGCCCGTTCCCGTGACGGCATTCACGACGCCCGGCGGAAAACCGGCCTCGCGCACCAGCTTCAGGAATGGTGTGATGGAGGTCGACGTAAACTCGGAGGGCTTGATAACTACCGTATTGCCGGCGGCCAGCGCTGGCGCCAGTTTCCAAGCGGTGAGAAGCAGCGGCGAATTCCATGGCACGATGGCTGCGACAACACCGAGAGGCTCAAGCTGGGTGAAGTTGACCATGTCGGGCTTGTCAGAGGGAAGCACGGCTCCCTCGACCTTGTCGGCCAGCCCCGCGAAATAGCGGTACCAGCGCGGCATGTAAGCCATTTGGCCGCGCATCTCGGCAAGCATTTTGCCGTTGTCGCGCGTCTCCGCGAGCGCCAGTTCATCGGCATTTGCTGCGATGAGATCGGCGAGCCTGCCGAGAAGAATTCCGCGGTCGGAGGCGCTCATACGCGCCCAGTCCGGCCGCCGGAAGGCGCGGTCGGCGGACATCACAGCGCGATCAACATCCTCGGCCGTTCCAGCGGCAACATCCGCCCAGGGCAAAGCAGTTGCAGGGTTGTCGGTAGGAAACCAATCACCTGAGAGGGAATCGACGAAGTTATTGTCGACAAACATCTGGAAACGAGGAGTTGCGGGCACAGATCGTTCGCCTCCCTGACGTCATGGCAGAGCGGCTAGTCTTGATAGTGGTAAGACCGCCGACCCGAAAGCTAGTCCATTCGCCCGTACTGCGGTAACGAATTTTCTTCACATCGCCCCTGTCGGAAATCGCGCGGCATCATGGGTGCTTTGCTGTTCGGTCGCGACTTTTCCGACAATCGCGAGTGTCGTTTTATTCGTTAGGCGACGGTGTCTTCGGTCGATATGTTTCTACAGCGGGCGATGTCTTCGCCGACATCCCCACAGAACAACCAATCCTCTCCACAGTCGATCGTCTCGCCGGAGCGCGTTCGAAGGCGCGTGGCCGTTGCGTGAGCAGGTATTCAGTGCGTGCAGAACGGCAACGCCCGCGAGGTTGACGCAGCCGATCCTTCGCGCGGGCAACCTTTCGAGTTCGCGGCGCGGCGTCGGTGGCTGAGAGCTTCTCGACAAAGCGCGTGGGGAGTTTCCGTCTCCTCCTAATCAACTGCGATAAAAAGAGAATTATCGATCATGAGCTTCATCGTTTTCGACCGCATCCATAAGGCCTACGGACCGAATGGCGGCGTCGTCGCGATTGAGAAGCTCGACCTCAGTATCGAGCGCGGCGAGTTCATGACCTTTCTTGGTCCATCGGGGTCGGGAAAGACAACGACGCTGATGATGCTTGCCGGTTTCGAGGCGCCGACCTCCGGGGCCATACTGCTGGACGGCCGGCATATCGAGGAACTCCCGCCTTATGCACGGGACATGGGAGTCGTCTTCCAGAGCTACTCGCTGTTCCCGCACATGACGGTCGCCCAGAACGTCGCGTTCCCGCTGGAGATGCGCAGGCTGGCGCGTGACCACATACGCCAGCGCGTGAGCGCCGCCCTTGCCCGCGTTCGCCTCGATCGCCATGCCGACCGTCGTCCCATGCAGCTCTCCGGCGGCGAACAGCAGCGTGTCGCCCTCGCCCGCGCGCTGGTTTTCGACCCGCAGCTCGTTCTGATGGATGAACCGCTTTCGGCGCTGGACAAGAGCCTTCGCGAAGAACTGCAGCTCGAAATTCGGCGGCTCCACCGTGAACTTGGCGTGACCATGGTGTTCGTCACTCACGATCAGGCAGAAGCCATGACGTTGTCGGATCGCATCGCGGTCTTCAACCGCGGAAAGATTGAGCAACTCGGCCCGCCGTCCGAACTTTATAACGCACCGCACAACCGTTTCGTCGCGGGGTTCATCGGAGACAACAACACCGCCTATGGCACGATCATCGAAAGCGGCGGTGCTGCGTACCCCGCGCGGATGCGTGTCGGCGAGGCCGTGTATGGCGGGCGCTCTCATCAGGATGCGCGTGGCGTCGGAATGGCAGCCAGTTTGTGCGTACGGCCGGAATCCCTGCGGCTGACGCGATCGGCGACGAACGAAGGGCCGCACAACCACGTACCCGCATCCGTGATCGACATGATCCACCAGGGGAATCATTGGCGCCTGATCCTTCGACCGGAACTGGCCGGGGTGGCGCAACCTTGGATGATGAAGTGCAGCCCCACCCAACTTCCGGCTGGCTTGCAGATCGGGCAGGGCGTCAACCTGACCTTCAGCTGGCAGGACGCCTGGATACTGTGACGTCTCAATAATCAAAACGAGGGGAATGCAGATGAAACCTTTTCTGAAACGACATGCCGTGACGGTTGCATTAACGGCTTTTCTGGCGGGTGGAGTATCCTCGACCAGTGTATTCGCGCGAGACCTCACTGTTGTTTCGTGGGGCGGAAAATACCAGGAGGCTCAGCGCGAATTCATGTTCGGCCCGTTCTCGAAGGAGAGCGGTCTGAAGCTGATCGATGAGTATTGGGATGGCGGCATCGGCACGCTGCGCACCAAGATAAAGGGCGGCAACAACACGTGGGATGTGGTGCAGGTCGAGGCCGAAGAGCTTGCCATCGGCTGCGAAGAAGGCCTTTTCGAGAAGGTTGATCTCGCGCTCGTCGGCGGGAAGGACCGCTTCCTACCGGGAACGACCCATGAATGCGGCGTCGGCGCTGTCATCTACAATGTGGTTCTGGCCTTTGACGCTGCCAAGCCCGGCCCCAAGCCGACAGGCTGGGCCGACTTCTTCGACACGAAGAAATTCCCAGGCAAGCGCGCGGTACGTAATGGGCCGAAGTGGAACCTTGAAATTGCGCTTCTTGCTGATGGTGTGCCGGCGGATCAAATCTACAAGGTGTTGGCCACTCCAGAGGGCGTGAAGCGAGCCTTCGCAAAGTTCGACACGATCAAAGCCGACCTGCTGTTCTGGAAATCCGGCTCTCAGCCGGCCCAGATGCTGGCCGCGGGCGATGTCGTGATGTCCACGACATTCAACTCCCGCGTCACGGCCTCGAACGAGAACGACGGTACCAAATTCGGCATCATTTGGGACCAGTCGATCTACACGATGGACAGCTGGGTCATCATGAAGGGCACACCCTTCCTCAAGCAGAGCTATGAGCTCGTGGAGTTCTCCACCCGCGCCAAACCCCAAGCGGAAATCGTGCCCCTCAACCGTTCCGGCCCGACCAACAAGGACGCGATCCCGCTGATCGCCGAGAAATACATGGCGGACCTGCCGTCGAACCCCAAGAATTTTTCGGTCGCGATTCCCGATAGTCCAGAATTCTGGATCGACAATTACGATGATTTGAGTGAGCGCTGGGCCGCGTGGTCCGGCAGCAAATAGTCACGGCACTCTGATCAGGAACATGGGCATGATGAGGAAAAACCTGCTCCTGCTGCCGCTCGCAGGCTTTCTTTTGGTGTTCTTCATCGTGCCCATGGCCTGGTTTCTGTCCTTCAGCGTCAGACAGAACGAAGTCGCGATCGCCTTGCCGGCCACGCTTGCTGCCTTGGCGACATGGAACATCGGCGATCTCATCCCCCAGCAGGCCTATCCGTCCCTCGCTCAGGATCTCGCGACGGCAGGGCAGTCCGGCGTCATGGCTGATGCGGCGCGGCGCATGAACTATGAGATGCCGGGGGTGCGTTCGGCTTTGTCCCGTGCAGGCCGTGCCGTGCGCGGTGCCCCGTCCGGGACGGACTTCGATGCCGCCTTCTTCGAGGCTGTCGACCCGGTCTTTACAAATCCGGCCTTCTTCGCCGTCGTTCAAAGAGGCGGAAGACCGCTGACCGATCATTACCTTCTCGCAGCGGTCGACCTTCAGCGTGCGCCTGACGGCAGCCTGTCACAGCCGCCCATCGACAATCGCATTTATCTGGATGTGCTCAGCCGCACGCTGCTTATCGCCGGTACGGTCACGCTTATCTGCCTCGTCCTCGGTTTTCCGGTGGCGTTCCTGCTGGTTACCGCCAGCGAGCGCGTTGCTGATTGGCTCGTCATCCTCGTGATGCTGCCGTTCTGGACCTCACTGCTGGTGCGAACAACCGCATGGATCGTGCTCCTGCAAAGGGAGGGGCTCATCAACAGCTCGCTTCGCTTCCTCGGCATCATCGATGAGCCCCTCGCCATGATCTTCAACCGGACGGGTGTGATCATCGCCATGACTCATGTCCTGCTGCCGTTCATGATCCTGCCCCTCTACAGCATTCTGCGGGGCATCCCCTCCGGCCATATGCGGGCGGCCGCCAGCTTGGGCGCTCGTCCGCTGACCGCCTTCCGCCGGGTCTACCTGCCGCTCGCCATGCCCGGTATCGCGGCCGGTAGCCTGATGGTCTTCATCCTGTCGCTCGGCTACTACGTCACGCCGGCGCTCGTCGGCGGTCCCGCGGACCAGATGTTATCGGCGTTCATCGCCAACTACACCACCACGACCGGAAACTGGGGGCTCGCCTCAGCATTGGGGCTCCTGCTGCTCGTCGTCACCCTCGCGCTTTATTTCGTCGCCCAGCGCCTGTCGGGCGGTCGCGTGATCTCGCTGGGGTAAGTTGATGAAACTATTCCAGTTGGTTTTCCGGCTGTTCTGCGTGTTGGTGCTGGTGTTTCTGCTTGCGCCGGTTCTGGCGGTGATACCGCTATCCTTCTCGTCCAACAGTATCCTGACCTACCCTCTGCCGGGCCTGTCATTGCGCTGGTACGCGGCGGTGTTCAGCTCGCCGCGATGGTTCTCGGCCTTCCTCAATTCGCTGTTGATTGGCGCCCTCGCGACGGCAATCGCCGTTATCATCGGCACCTTGGCCTCGTTCGGTCTGGCTCATCGAAATGGCGTGGTTATTGGAGCGATCAAGGTCCTTGTCCTCTCGCCCATGATCGTTCCGATTATCCTGGTCGCCGTGGCGCTTTATCTGTTCCTGGCGCCTCTCGATCTTACAAACACGATGACCGGCATGGTCATGGCGCACACGGTCATCGCCGTACCGTTCGTGGTCATACCCGAGCTGACGGCTGTCGAACTGCTCGATCGCAACCTGATGCGTGCCGCGGCGTCCTGTGGTGCCCGGCCGTTCACCGCGTTCCGGCGAGTTACGCTTCCTTCCATCGGCCCCGCGATGGCCTCGGGTGCCCTCTTCGCGTTCGCGGCCTCCTTCGACGACGTGGTGATCGCTCTTTTTATCGCCGGCCCCGACCAGCGGACACTGCCCCGTGAGATGTACTCCGGCCTGCGCGAAACCATCACGCCGGAACTCACGGCCGTCGCGACCATCGTGATGGTGTTCTCCACCTTCATGTTCCTCCTTATGCAGCATCTCCAGCGCCGCCGCCGGCGTCTGCTTCAGCTATCCGTCCGCGCTTGAGCGATGGAAGTGTCAACATGACATCAACTAGTCTCCTTCAAGGAAAACTCGCGCTGGTCACCGGCGCGGCAAATGGCAATGGCGCCGCGATTGCGCGAGGTCTGGCGGAACACGGTGCACGGGTACTGCTCAGTGACATCGATGCCGATAATCTGGAAGCACGCGTGCGCGACTTCCGCGCCGAGGGCTATGAATGCGCGGGTCTGAGGCTTGACGTTTCCTGCGTCGACGAATGCCGGCATGTCGCGGCCTCGACCCAGGCCGATTTCGGCGACCTCGATATTCTGGTCAACAATGCGGGTATAAGACCACGCCACAGCTTTGAGAGCGCTGATCGGGATCTGCATTGGCAGCGCGCGATCAACATTAATCTCGACGGCATTCGCAACACCACCCTCGCGTGGCTCGCCAGCCTGCGCCGGACGCGTGGCGTCGTGATCAACATCACATCCATCGCGGCGTACAACGCCTCGCCCGGTTCGATAGCCTACTCGACGTCGAAAGCCGCGGCGCAGATGCTGAGCCGTGCGCTTGCGTGCGAGCTGGCTGATGACGGCATTCGCGTGAATTCGATCGCCCCGGGCGTGATTGAAACGGAGATGACCCGCTCTTCACGCGAGGAGCCCAGCCGGCGGGATCGATTGCTGTCGCGCATTCCTATGGCGCGTTTTGGCAAACCCGAAGAGTTGGTCGGCGCCGTCGTGTTCCTCGCGTCGGACTTATCCAGCTACGTCACCGGTAGCACCATAGCGGTGGATGGAGGATATCTCGCGAACTGATTTTAAAACCCGTCGATGGGGCGTATCGTGGCGAAAATCGAGAGTCACACGGCTGCCCCGTTAAGTTCATGGAATAATGCGTCAATACCAATCACTTAGATTCTCCGTGGCCCCGATGATGGACTGGACGGATCGGCATTGCCGGGCGTTCCATCGGGTGCTGTCGCGCCGGGCGCGGCTGTATACGGAAATGATCACGGCGCCGGCGGTGATTTTTGGCGAGCGTGAGCGCCTGCTTGGCTTTTCGCCGCAGGAGCATCCGGTCACTGTTCAACTGGGCGGATCGGACCCGCAGGCGCTGGCCAAGGCGGCGGTGATCTGCGCCGACTGGGGTTATGACGAGATCAATCTGAATGTGGGCTGCCCGTCCGATCGTGTTCAGGGCGGAAATTTCGGGGCCTGCCTGATGCGCGATCCGGCGCTGGTCGCGGACTGCATCGCGGCCATGAAAGCGGTGGTCGCCATTCCCGTCACGGTGAAATGCCGCATCGGTGTGGATGAGCAGGACCCGGAAATCGCGCTCGACGCGCTCGCCGACGCGGTGCTGGCGGCGGGGGCGGACGGGCTGATCGTCCATGCCCGCAAGGCCTGGCTGCAGGGGCTGTCGCCGAAGGAAAACCGCGACATTCCTCCCCTCGATTACGACCGAGTCTACCGTCTCAAGCAGCGCCTGCCGGAGGTGCCTGTGAGCATCAATGGCGGAATTGCCTCGATGGATGAGGCGCTTGGCCATCTCCTTCATGTCGACGGAGTCATGCTGGGGCGCGCCGCCTATCAGAACCCCGACCTTCTGCTCGCGGTGGACCCGGTTCTGTTCGGCGAGCCGGCGGCGCAGGCGGATGCCTTCGCTGCGGTCGAGGCCTTCGAGCCCTATGTCGCCGCGCATCTGGCGAGGGGCGGGCGGCTGCATGATATTACCCGCCACATGCTCGGCCTTTTCACCGGGCGGCCGGGAGCGCGGGCCTATCGCCGCCATCTGGCGACCGAGGGCGTGAAGCCCGAGGCCGGCCTCCCCGTGCTGCGCGCGGCGGTGGACGAGGTGCGCCGTGCCGAGGCCCGGCGCGACGTCCGCACGCTGGTGGCTTGATGCTGGCTTCCATTCCGGTCGATCACCTGATGTGGCTTGCCGGCGCCCTGCTGGCGGCGGGCTTCGCCACCGGCATTCTTGCCGGTCTCTTCGGCATCGGCGGCGGCGCGATCATCGTGCCGGTGCTCTATGAAGTGTTTGGCGCCGTGGGTGTTTCCGATTCCGAGCGGATGCACCTGGCGGTCGGTACGGCGCTCGCCATCATCGTGCCGACGGCGCTGCGCTCCTATTTTGCCCACCGGGCGCGGACCAAGATCGACAACTCGGTGTTGAAGATCTGGGCTGCGCCGCTGGTCGTGGGCGTCATCGCCGGCACGGCGCTGGCGGCGGTGTCGAACGACGTGGTGCTCAAGATCGCCTTCGTCGCCTTCGCCGTGCTGATGTCCGGCAAGCTGTTGTTCGGGCGGGATAGCTGGGTTCTGGCCGACAGATTGCCGGGCCGCCTTGCGATGTCCGCTTATGCGTTCGGAATCGGGCTGGCGTCGCCCTTGATCGGCATCAGCGGCGGCGGCATCGCGACCGTGGTGCTGACGCTCTACCGAGTGCCGATCCACACGGCGATCGCCACCTCTGCCGGGCTCGGGGCGCTCATCGCCGTACCCGGCACGATCGGCTACGTCATCAGCGGGATACCGCATCTGGACGACCTGCCGCCGCTTTCCTTCGGCTACGTCTCGCTGCCGGGTCTCGTCCTCGTCGGGGGCATCGCGACCCT
>JAEZMI010000185.1 GCA_023414975.1 Pseudomonadota bacterium
CAAGCGAGGCGGGCAGAAGGACAGGCCCGCACGGGGGCAAGAGCCGCCAAGGGCCGCAGCCGAAGGGCCGCAGCCGAAGGGCCGCAGCCGCCAAGGGCCGCAGCCGAAGTGCCGCAGCCGCGAAGGGCCGCGGCGCTCACGCCCCCGTCGGGCTCACGGCACGTAGCGCAGTTCGAGGCTGGAGACGCCCAGCGCCAGCGAGGCGCCGACGTTGCCTTCGACCGAGACCGGGTTCAGCGCGAAGGACCTGTCGGAGCCGACGAGCACATTCGCCCCGACGCCGACGCCGAGCGCCACGTCGCCGGACACGCCGCCATAGGGGCCGGCCAGCGCGCCGGGGGCCACCTGCTTGGTGAGCGCCAGCACGCCCCAGGTCATCACGCCGCCGCCGGTCACGCCGAGGTCGATGCCGACGCTCTTGATGACGCCGGCATAGCGCTGCACCGGGCTGTTGTCCGCGGGGGTGTAGGTGCAGGACAGCTCCTGCTTGGAGGTGACGATCATGCCGATGGAAGCGCCGGCATTGCAGACGAGCACGCCGACCTTCACCCGGTCGGCGGCGTTGGCCGGGGCTGCGGCGAGGGCGAGCACGGTGGCGGCGGCGGCGAAAAGCACGTTCTTCATGGGTATCCCCCTTGGCGGCCGGTTCGGGCCTGGAATCGCTAACTTACTCTCTATCATGGAGTGAGAGCCTGCGCGCCGATCCGCCGGCTGACCGGATCACGCCTTGTCTATCACAGCGCGCGAGCGCGCATTCTTAACGCCCGGCTGCGATCCGCCGACGATACGCATCGGTTGATACATCTCGTCTGATACATCTCGTATCGCGCGCGCGACTCCGGTAAGAACCACGCGACATGGATATGATCACCACCACCGATGCCCTCGCCGCGGCTTGCGAACGGTTTGCCACCCACCGCTTCGTGACCGTCGATACCGAATTCCTGCGCGAGACGACCTTCTGGCCGAAGCTCTGCGTCGTGCAGATCGCCAGCGCCGACGAGGCCGTGGTGATCGACGCCGTCGCCGAGGGAATCGACCTCGCCCCCTTCTTCGCGCTGATGGCGAACGAGAAGGTGCTGAAGGTCTTCCACGCCGGCCGGCAGGACATCGAGATCGTCTGGCATCTCGCGGGCATCATCCCGGCCCCGGTGTTCGACACGCAGGTCGCCGCCATGGTGCTCGGCCATGGGGACTCCATCTCCTATGACCAGCTCGTGCAGCGCCTCACCGGCCATGTGCTGGACAAGTCGCTGCGCTTCACCGACTGGTCGCGCCGCCCGCTCACCGCCGCCCAGATCGCCTATGCAGAGGCGGACGTGACGCATCTGCGCGACGTCTACCTCAAGCTCGAAGCCGATCTCGCCAAGCGCGGCCGGGCCGATTGGGTAGGCGAGGAAATGGCCGTGCTCACTTCGCCGGAAACCTACCGGCAGGAGCCCGAGCGCGCCTGGGAGCGCCTTCGCTCGCGCGCCCGCAAGCCGAAGGACCTCGCGGTGCTCATGGAAGTCGCCGCCTGGCGCGAGCGTGAGGCGCAGGCGCGCGACATTCCCCGCTCGCGCATCCTCAAGGACGACGTCATCGGCGAGATCGCCAACCAGCACCCCAGCACGATCGAGAAGCTCGGCCAGCTGCGCTCCATCCCCAAGGGGTTCGAGCGTTCCCGCGCCGGCGAGCAGATCGTCGAGGCCGTGAAGGCGGGCCTCGCGCGCGATCCCAAGACCCTGCCGCGCATCGAGCGCGACAAGCCGCTGTCCAACGGCGCCTCGGCGACCGTCGAGCTGCTGAAGGTCCTGCTGCGCATGACCTCGGAACAGCACGGCGTCGCCGCCAAGATCATCGCCACGGTGGACGATCTCGAACAGATCGCCGCGGACGAGGCGCCGGACGTGCCCGCCCTCACCGGCTGGCGGCGCGAATTGTTCGGCGAGCGGGCGCTGGCGCTGAAGGCGGGCCATCTCGCCCTCGCCATGCAGCGCGGCCGGGTCATCGCGGTCGAGCGGTAAGAAAAAAAGCGGGCGCCCCTCGCCCGCTTCAGCCCGTCGCCACCACCGCCTCGCGGCCGATGAGGCGCGCGAGGGTGCGCAGGCGGCTCGCCACGCGGTCGCTGCCGAGCTGGGCGAGATCGCCCTCCAGATGCAGCACCAGCTTGCCCTTCTCCACCGCCAGCGGCGTGACCGGCAGCGTGCCGGGCATGGCGGCCGAGAGGATGTACGCCACCCGCATCGCCGCGCCGAGAATGCGCGCCCGGTCCAGCAGCCGCGCCGAGACCAGCTCGCGGATGCGCGGGGACAGATCCTCGTCGACCAGCCCGGCATGGCGGTAATAGATCGCCAGCGCGAGGAAGGCCCGGCCGGGATGGTCCACGCCGATGAAGGCGGCATGGGCGATCAGGTTGAGGCTCTGTTCCTCGCGGTAATCGGGGTGCGTGCGCCAGCTGATGTCGGCGAGCAGGCACGCCGCGTGGCGCAGGCGCTTTTCCTCCACCGTCTCGTCGATGCCGGAACGGGCCATGAAC
>JAEZMI010000219.1 GCA_023414975.1 Pseudomonadota bacterium
GGTGAACCCGCAGGGCTTTCGCCCCTGGAGCAGCCAGGTTCCGCCCTACCGCATCGGGCCCGGCGACAAGCTCAAGGTCAAATACTTCCTGACCCGCGAGATGGATGAGGAACTCACCGTCTCGCCGGATGGCACCATCGCCCCGCGCGCCATCGGCCAGCTCAAGGTCGAGGGGCTCACGCTCGTCGCCGCGCAGGAAGTGGTGCGCCGGGCCTCGCGCACCGAACTCGCCGACCAGAAGGTGGTCATCGGGCTGGAAGACCCGGTTTCGGCCAAGGTCTATATCGGCGGCATGGTCGAGCGGCCGGGCCCCTACAACCTTTCGGAAATGCGCAACGGCACGCTGCAGGGCATCCTCACCGCCGGCGGCTTCACCGACGAGGCCCGCACCGGGCAGGTGGCGATCATCCGCCGCGGCCCGGACAACATGCCGATGCTGCGGCTGGTCAACGTCAAGGAGATCATCGAGACCGGCTTCACGCTGGATGATGTGCAACTGGTCTCCGGCGACATCATCTATGTGCCGCGCAGCTCCATCGCCGAGCTGAATGTCTGGATCGACCAGTTCATCAACAAGGTGGTCCCCTTCCAGCGCAGCTTCAACTATACGATGGGAACGCAAAGCACCGTGGTCCCCTGAGGGGGCGCCAGCAAGGATGAGCGCCCGTGGAAGCCGTGCCGGAGGTCGTCTATCTCGGCGTGCCGATCACCCTGCTCGATGCGGCGCAGGCGGCGGCGCGGATTGCCGCGCGGCCGGCCGATTCGCCCTTCGCCTATGTGGTGACGCCCAATGCGGCGCACTTCACCCGGCTGAATGAAATCAGCGACTCCCGTTTCCGCGACGCCTATGACCATGCCTGGCTGCGGCTGCTCGACGGACAGGCGCCGCGCGCTCTCGCCCGGCTTCTGTTCGGCCTAACCTTGCCGCATGCCGCCGGCAGCGACGTGACGCTCGCCTTGCTGGAGCATCACATCGCACCGGACGATCCCGTGACGGTGGTCGGTGGCAATGAGGAACTGCGTCGCCGGCTGGCGGCGCGTTTCGGCCTCACCCGGCTCGCTTTGCATGTGCCGCCGATGGGCTTCATCCGCGATCCCGGTGCGGTGGCGGCGTGCGTGGATTTCGTCGTGGCTCACCCGGCGCGTTACGTCTTCCTCGTCACCGGCTCGCCCCAGTCGGAACTTCTCGCCCGCGCGATTCTGGCGCGGGGCGGGGCGGTGGGCTGCGGGCTGTGCGTGGGAAGCGCGTTGAACTTCGCCGCCGGTCTGGTGCCGCGCGCGCCCGCCTTCGTGCGCCGTGCCGGCCTCGAATGGGCCTATCGGCTGGCGCGCAATCCGTTCGGCCATGCCCGGCGGGTCTTTGTCGATTCCGCGCCGGTTCTGCTGACGGCGCTGAAGGCCCGGCGTGATCCGGCGCGTTACGGCATGACACCGCCGGAGCACCGGGCATGAGCGGGAGCGTATCGTCGCGCAGGCGCGAGGCGGTGGTGAGCCTGCCGCGCGCCTATGTACCGACGCCGGTGCCCATTTCCGATGAGCGGTTCTCGGGGCTGGCGATGAGCACGATCCTCGTCCTGACCCTGCCGCTCTTCGCGCAGAGCTTCCATTATCTGCACGAACTGACGGTTCCCTATCTGCTCTCCAAGGCCTGGCCGCTGGCCTGCCTGCCGCTGGCGATCTACGGGGCAACAGCGCTCGACCTGCCGGCGAAGCGGTTCTATCTGGTCTTCCTTGCCTATGCGTTGGGCGTGACGCCGTTCGTCTCCATGCTGCAGCTTGGAAACGGGCTGGTGGACGGCATGATCACCACCGTGAAGGTGTGGCCGCTCACCTATTATTTCGGGCTGTCCGCGCTCCTGGTCTGGCTGTCGCCCGCGCCGGAACGGCTGCGCGCCGTGCTGGTCGGGCTCGGAGCGGCCACCTTCCTGTTGCTCGTGCTGCTGTGGATCGCCGTGCCGACGAGCTGGTACGTCAACGATCCGATGCTGGGTAAGCTGTTCGCCAGCGAGATCGAGCGCGGCTATCGCATTTACATGCCGATGTTCTTCGGCGCGCTGCTGCTGTTCTATCTCTCCCGCCGGGTGGTGCAGCGCCCGAACCTTTTGACCGCGCTGCTGATCCTCGGCGGCTTCATCGCCCTGCTGGCGATCTACAAGCAGCGCACGGCGATCGGCAGCATGCTGTTGATCTGCCTCTATGCCGCCGTCACCTCACTCGCGCCGCGCCGACGGCTTCTGATCGTCGGCCTGTTCCTCGCGGTGGTGCCGCTCGGCGTCGGCGCGATGATGGTGCAGAACGCCGACCACCTCGTTCAATCATTCGGCGGCTCGCTGACCGTCCGCCAGAACTCGCTGGCGCTCGCGGCGAACTTCCTCGGCGACGACCCGTGGCGCTGGCTGTTCGGCGTGGGGGCCACGACGCGATTCGGCAGCATCACGCTCGCCGACATCTTCGGGAACGATCAATTCTATATCGCCGACCTCGGCTGGTTTGGCGTGGTGTTCGAGTATGGCCTCCTGGGGGCCCTGCTGCTGGCGGGGCTCTATGTCTGGGGGTTGTTCGTGGTGCTGAAGTCGGCGCGCGGCACGGACGACGCGCTGGTGCTCGCTCTTGCCGATTACATTCTCTATATGCTGCTCACCTCGGCGGTATATTCGCTGGTGTTCACGCCGGGGGAACTCGGTGTGGTCATGGCGCTCGCCATCTACCTCACCCGCGCGCGGAGGCCAGCGCCGTCCGCAGCGCCGCCTTCGCACCGCATCAGTTTCGGCGCTCACGCCCGGACCCAGGGAGACTAGAATGCTGCGCCGCCTTGCCAAACTCATGCGTATGCCCGGCTTTCGCGAAGCGCCGCTGGCTGTCGGCGCGCGCGGCCTGCGCTGGGGGGCGGCGGTGGCGCTCGGCCGCAGCCCGGTCTTCGAGCTCGTGCCGGGCGGCGCGAAGCTGCGCGTGCCGCCCGACCTGCGCTACACGTCCGTCACGGCCTTTCTTCTGCGCGACACGGTCGAGCCGGAGCTGCGCTACATCCAGAAATTCGTGCGGCCGGGTGACGTGTTCGTCGATGTCGGCGCCAATATCGGCCTGTTCACCTTGAAGATGGCACCCATCGCCGGCCGGGTGGTCGCGGTGGAGCCGGGCGATGCGGCGGGAACGCAGCTTGCGGCCAATGTCGCGTTGAACGGCTTCCGCAATGTCGCGATCGTTCGCAAGGCGCTCTCGGATGCGCCGGGCCGGGCCGTGCTGTTCCACAACCCGCTGGGCGATGACCCGCAGGCGTTCTCCCTTCTCAGCGACGGTTCGGATGCCGGCAGCGAAACGGTGGAACTGACCACGCTCGACCTTCTCGTGGCGGATGAGGGGCTGGCGCGCGTCGATTGCATCAAGATCGATGTGGAGGGCGCGGAGGGGCAGGTGCTCGCCGGCGCCCGCCAGACGCTGGAGCGCGACCGCCCCACCGTGATCTTCGAGATGAACTGCCCGACGCTGATGAAGGCCGGCGGCGATGCGGCCGCCGCCTGGAACCTGCTGGAAGGGGAAGGCTACGCCTTCTTCCATCTTGAGGGGGACGGCCGGCTCACGCCCCTCGCGCGCCGGCCGACCGGGTTCTGCAATGTCGTGGCCCGTCATAAGGATGCGCCGCCGCTCGGCTGAGCTTCAGGGCGCGCAGTCCGCAAGCTCCAGCCCGACGCAGATGGCGGTGATGAGCGCGTGGGCGTCCGGATTGTCCGGGCCGGGTGGGCCGGGCGGCGTCTCGTTCAGCGCATAGAGCATGGCCCCGGCCAGCGGGTCGGGCTTCAGCGCCGCTATCAGCGCGGCGGTTCCTGCCAGCGTCGCGCGCGGCTCCCCGCGGGTGGGAGGCATGACGGGGACTCCCAGCGCGAGCGGACCTTTCCAGAGGCGGCGATAGGCGCGGAAGGCCTCCAGCGGCTGGAAGGCCGGCCCGGCGTCGTAGGCCATGATCGAGACGAGATCGAGCATCTCGGCTTCCGGGGCGCGCAGCAGGGCAAGCATCGCGCCGCGCCAGGGGCTCGCCGGCGGCGCGTTCGCGAAAGCCCCCTCGCCATAGGCGCCAACACTCCAGCCGGCGGCACTCAGAAAATGGGGCCGCGGCAGCGCCTCCCGCAAGCGCCGGGCGAGGTCCAGGAAGGTGGTATCGCTCGCGCAGCGGATCGTGCCGGCGCGGGACAGGCAGGCGGGCTGCGTCGGCTCATAGTCGATGTCGATGCCATCCGCGCCGAGATCGGCCACCAGCCGCGCGAGGGCGCCGGTGTCGAGCTTGTTCCAGCCGCCATAGGCCGCGCCGCCCACCGCCAGAAGCACTCGCGTACCCGGATTGCGGGCCTTCAGCGCCGCGATGGCGTCTCTCAGGACCGTGCCCGGAAACGGATACTGCAGGCCGGTTCCGGAGAGATCGAGGCCGCCGGCATAAGCGAGGTCCGGCTTCACGAAGGCGAGCCCGACATGGGTGACGGCGCGCGGCAGACGGGCGAGGGTGGTGGCGCTGCCACGTTGCGCGGGCGGCTCGTACCAGCTCGCCTGATAGGCGAGGAAGGGTCGCAGGCTCTCCGCTCGCACATCCCGCACGCCAAGCATCAGAACGATGGCCACCAGACACAGGGTCAGAAGGCTGAATTGTCGGCAAGGCCCTTGGTGATGGTGAGCAGCAGGATGCGAATATCGAACCATATCGACCAGTGCTCGATGTAATAGAGATCCAGTTCGACGCCGAGCTCGGCCTTCTCGACCGTGTAGATGCCACCGCGCATGCCGTTGATCTGGGCCCAGCCGGTGATGCCCGGTTTCATGCGGTAGCGCGCGACATAATCGCTGATCGCTTCATAGCGCACATCCTCGGTGATCCGCATATTGGGCACATGCGGTCGCGGGCCGACCACGGACATATCGCCCTTGAGCACATTGAGGAGCTGCGGCAGCTCGTCGATGGACAGGCTGCGCAGGATGGCGCCGACGCGGGTGATGCGCGGATCGCGGCGCACGGCCCCGATCGAACCGTCATCGGCGGGGTTCACATGCATGGTGCGCAGCTTGTAGACGTGAAACTCCCGGTTGTTCAGCCCGATGCGGGCTTGCCGGAACAGCACCGGCCCCGGCGAATCGAGCTTGATGGCAAGAGCGGCCAAAAGCAGGATCGGCGACACGAGGATGAGCCCGAGCGTGGCGACGGTGTAATCCTCCAGCGCCTTGAGAATGCCGAGCGAGCCCTTCAGCGGCCGCTGTTGCACCTGCAGGGCTCGATGGTCGGCCAGGCTGGTGAGGTTGGCATAGCCCGGCTTGAAGGTGCCGGGCTCAAGCTCCAGCATCACGTCCACGGCAAAGCGATTGAGCTGCCGGGCGACCTCGCCGATGGCCTTCACATCCGCCCAGGATTTGGTGACGACGACCATGTCCACCGTGTCGCGGCGCGCGTAATCGAAGAGCTCCGCCGGCCCGCCACGCATCGGCGGGCCGGTCTCGCCGGCGCGTTCGGCGGACGTTGCCTCGCGCCCCTCGTCGCGAAACACAGCAACGAAATCCAGCAGCCGCTCGCCCTGCTGGCCCTCGTAATAGCTGCGCACGAACGCATAGGCACGGTCGAGATCGCCGATGACGACGACATCGCGGCGCAGGAGGCCGCGCCGTTTGATCGCGCGCATCAGCGCGGTGACCAGGATCAGGCGGCCGAACAGCAAACCGGCGAGCACGGCGCCGGCCCAATGGAACAGGGCCGCGACTTTCTCATAGGGAGCCGGCACCAGGGCGGAATAGACGACCAGCACCGCCAGCGAGGCCGGAATGACGCCGATCAGCACATGGGCGATCTGCCGGCGCAGGCGGCCATAGTGCTCCACGCGGTAGGCCTGGCCGAGGGTGAGTGTGCCCCAATAGACGGCGGTGCCGATCACGCCGAGAACGGCGGTCTGGCTCCACGTCAATTCCCGCCAGAAGACCTGGCTTGCCACCGTCGCGAGCAGGATGACGACGATGTCGCAGAGAATGACCAGACGATTGATGAGCCCATGGGTCCAGCGCGTCATCCGGGAGCGCGCTCCCCCAGGCGGCGGGCACATGTGCCGCGCGAAGCTGACCCTGCGCTGAGGCGAACGCCACGAAACGGGTACGACAAAAGCATGGAACCTGGAGGACGTTCGCCGATCACGCGCTACCGATCCGCTGGGGGCGGCAGGTATCAAGCGAAGCTCTACCACTAGATTCTTCGCAAATCTATTAAGCGCCGAAGGCCTTCGGCGACGCGCTTGACGGGATTTCAAGGATCAGAGATAGGCCCGCTCCTCGTAGTACCAATCGACGAAGGCGCGGACGCCGACGGCAAGTGGCGTTGAGGGACAATAGCCCGTCAGCGCCCGCAGCAGCGCCGGGCTGGCAAAGGTGCGGGGCACGTCGCCCTTCTGCATCGGCAGCATCCGGCGCTTGGCCGGGCGGCCCATGATCGTCTCGATGGTCTCCACGAAATCGATGAGCCCGACCGGATTCCCGCCGCCGATGTTCACCACGCGGAACGGACCCTGATGGGACAACGTGTCGATTCCGGGTGGCTCGCTGACGCGGTTCGTCTCCGCCGGCGGCAGCGCCGCGAGGCGAACGACAGCCTCCACGAGATCGTCGATATAGGTGAAGTCGCGACTCATCTTGCCGTCGCCGTAGATCTCGATCTCCCGATCCGCAAGCATGGCCGCGACGAATTTGAAGAGCGCCATGTCCGGCCGGCCCCATGGGCCATAGACGGTGAAGAAGCG
>JAEZMI010000398.1 GCA_023414975.1 Pseudomonadota bacterium
AATGTGTGTGGAGCGGGCGGCGCATCACCATGCTGCTGTGGCGCGACGACATCGACACCGCCAAGCGCCACATGGACCTTTACGAGCGCTTCGGCTGCCCGACCGAACATCTCAAGATCGCGTTCCGCTGCCTGGTGCGGCAGGGCAATATCGACCCGAAGTCGCCCGAGAGGCTTTCCGAGCGCGTGCATGCCTGCTGGGTGAACCCCGACGCGGCCGTGCCCGCCGCCGCCCCGGCCGCGGCCCCTGCGCAGCCGGCGCCTGCCGCAGCGCAATAAAATCATGGCGCAGCCGCGGCTGCGACATTGCCGGGACATGGCGCCGCCACACAGTGGAACCATGCTCCGGTCCAACGCGTTGAAGCGTCGCTCTGGCATCGGCGGATAGCCGAATCGGGTTTTCGCACTGCCACGACGAATGTGCTGCAACCGCGTTAGATTTGGACTATATATCGCTGGTATTTCACTCCATCCCGTGGGTTCTCTCATGCGTCCCGCTGTTCGTGTCGCTGCCGCTGCCCTCGCGGTAGTCACGTCCGTGCATGCTTTTGTCTGGCTTGCCATGCGGGAGGAGGCGTCGGCCCCTTCCGTCGCGGACCGTTTCCAGAGCATGTCCTTCGCGCCCTATGGCCGCGATGCGAACCCCGACAAGGGCGAGCCGACGACCGAGGCGCAGATCCGCGCCGACGTGGACGCGGTGGCGCCCTATACCCGCGCGGTGCGTACCTACGCCTCGACCGGCGGGCTGGAGCTCGTGCCGAAGATCGCCGCCGCGGACGGGCTCAAGGCCACGGTCGGCGCCTGGATCGACACGGACGAGAAGCGCAACGAGCGCGAGATCGCCAACGCGCTCGACGCGGCCCGCAAGAACTCGAACGTCGTGGGCATCGTGGTCGGCAACGAGTCGATCCTGCGCGCGGAGAAGACCCCGGAAGAGCTCATCGAGATCATCCGCAAGGTGAAGAGCCAGACCAATGTCCCGGTAACGACCGGCGAGACCTGGGACGTGTGGCTCGATCATCCCGAACTCGTATCGGCGGTGGACTACATCGCCGCCCATATCCTGCCCTATTGGGAAGGCGTTCCGGCCGATCAGGTCGTCGAGCGCTCCATCGGCATTTATGAGCGCCTGCGCGCCGCGTATCCCGGCAAGCGCATCGTGGTTGCCGAGTTCGGCTGGCCGAGCGCGGGCTACAACCGCGACGGCGCGGTGCCCGGCGAGCTGGAGCAGGCGCAGATCATCCGCGGCTTCGCGGCCCGCGCGGACGCCCTCGGCATCGAGTACAACCTGATCGAAGCCTTCGACGCCCCCTGGAAGAGCTTCGAGGGCAGCGTCGGCCAGTATTGGGGCGTGCTGGACGCCAATCGCGAACTGAAGTTCCCGCTCTCCGGCCCCATCGTGCCCGCGACCTACAACGCGACCGCCGCCATCGCGCTGCTGCTCGGCATCGCCTTCGCCATTCCCGTCTTCCGCATGAACCGCCTGACCTTCACCCAGGCGAGCGTCATGACCGGCGCGGGCGCGCTCGTCGGCGCCTGGCTCGCCACGGTGATCGACCACTGGCTCACCCACTACGTGGTCGGCGGCAACAAGGTGACGTTCGTGGTCAGCATCGTTCTGCTGGTGCCGCTGGTCATCGTGATGCTCTACCGCGTCGAGGAACTGGCGACGATCGCCTTCGGCCGCGCCCCGCGCCGCCTGCTGCGCGGCAGCCCGGACACGCTGCCGGCCCGCACGCCGAAGGTCTCCATCCATATCCCGGCCTACACGGAGCCGCCGGAGATGCTGAAGCAGACGCTGGACAGCGTCGCGCGGCTCGACTGGCCGAACTTCGAGTGCCTGGTCATCATCAACAACACGCCGGACCCGGCCTTCTGGGAGCCGATCGAGGCCTATTGCCGCGAGCTCGGCGACCGGTTCAAGTTCATCAACCTGCCCAAGGTGGCGGGCTTCAAGGCCGGCGCCCTGCGCGTCGCCATGCAGCAGACCGCCCCGGATGCCGAGATCATCGGCGTGATCGATGCCGACTATGTCGTGCATCCCAACTGGCTGCGCGACCTCGTGCCGACCTTCGAAGACCCGACCGTCGGCATCGTGCAGGCGCCGCAGGATCACCGCGACGCCAATCGCAGCGTCATGCATGAGGCGATGAACACCGAATATGCCGGCTTCTTCGACATCGGCATGGTCCAGCGCAACGAACACGACGCGATCGTCGTGCACGGCACGATGTGCCTGATCCGCCGCGCCGCCATGGTCGAGGCCGGCGACTGGTCGAGCGACACGATCTGCGAGGACACCGATCTCGGTCTCTCGATCGTCGAGCGCGGCTGGAAGAGCCACTACACCAACACCCGCTATGGCTGGGGCCTGCTGCCGGACGATTTCGCCTCGTTCAAGAAGCAGCGTCACCGCTGGGCCTATGGCGGCATGCAGATCATCAAGAAGCACTGGCGCCGGATGCTGCCCAATGGCGGCACCCGCCTGACCACGGCCCAACGCCGCGAATTCACCATCGGCTGGGTGAGCTGGCTCGGCTCGGAGAGCATCGGCGCGCTGGTCGCCATCCTGTCCCTCGCCTTCGTGCCCTTCGTGCTCGGCCTCGGCATCGCGGTGCCGCAGCGCATCCTCACCGTGCCGATCCTGTTCTGCTTCGGCATCTATGTGCTGCACTTCATCGCGCTGTACCGCCTGCGGGTGGCCACCACGCCGCTGCGCATGATCGGCGCCGCCATCGCCGCCATGGCTGTCCAGTTCACCGTTGCCAAGGCGGTGTATGACGGGTTCCGCTACAAGGACCTCGCCTTCGCCCGCACCGCCAAGGGCAGCTGGCTGGCGGACGCCGCCCGCGCCTTCCCGGCATTGCCGGAAGCGGTGATCGGCGGCGGCCTCATGCTCTCGGCCATCGGGCTGCGCCTGACGAACTGGCACACCGTCGTAGAGATCGACCTGTTCGCCTTCGCGCTCGCCGTGCAGAGCCTGCCCTTCCTCGCCGCCGCCATCATCGGCTGGCTGGAAGGCTCGACGCTCAATGCCTTCTCCACCTGGGCGAGCCTGCGCAGCCGCGCTCTCGCCTATCTGCCCGGCCGCGCCGCCAGCGCGCCCCTGCCGGAGAAGGTCAGTTCCTGATCGCGCTCCCGCCGGCAGGCGATTCGCGCCACATATGAAGAAAGGCCCGGAAGTGATTCCGGGCCTTTTGCTTTTGGGGATGCGGTTCTTGGGGATGCGGTCAGATGAGGCGAGTGGGCGGTGCCCCTCGATCGCCGGACGGCCCTACTCCGCCTGCTCGAACACCAGCGTTGCGCCGAGGGCGGAACGGGGCCCGATCACGATCAGCCCGGCGATCTCCTCGGCCGCCATGCGCGAGGAGGTGAGGCGCCGGCGCGCCTTGTCGATGTCCGCCACGCCGAAGCGCAGAGCGGCGACGCGCAGCCCCTCATCGGCGGGTGCGGTCACGCCGAAGCGCTCGGCGAACAGCGCGGGGGTCATCACATCCACATCGCCGCGCGGTGTCCTGGCGATGTGCCAGCCATCGACGGCGCGGCGCAACGGGCCGCCGACGAAGGTTTCCAGAAAACGGATGTGCTGCTCGGGCTCCGGGGCGACCAGCACGACGCCGGTGATGCCGGTGGCCCCGTTCATGTGGCGCTGGAGGTCCGGCGACCAGAAGCTTTCGGGCCTCTTCTGCAGGCAGGTGAAGAAGCCGGCATGAGGGGACGCCGGGTCGCGCGCGAAGGCCAGGCTGAAAGCGACCTCGACGTCCGAACCGTCCGGCCGCTTGCCCTGCCGGGAGAAGTCGAACAGCTCGAAGCCGCCGAAGCCCGCCGCGTCGAACTCAGCCTTCTCCGCCGCCGGGTCGCTGCCCTCCAGCACCAGCATGGAGAGGCCTTCCTGCCTGGCGACGAAGTCGCGGTTGAACGCGCCGAAGGAGAACACGCCTTCGGCATGGGGCGGGATAGCCTCGGGATCCGCCACCTCCAGCACCTCCACGAAGAAGCCGGGCAACTGGATCAGCCGGTTATGCGTGCCCCAAGGGTGGCGATTGCGCGCCCCCACCGTGAAGCCCAGCATGTCGTAGAATTCACCGGCCGCCTCGAGATCGCGAACCACATGGACGACATGATCAAGGCCACGGATCACCGGCATTCTCCTTATGCGTCTCCCACACGGGGCATACGCCATCCTAGCCTGCGCGGCGCAGGATGGCCCGCCCATGACAGCATGCGGGTAAGGAGCGATCCACAGCCGAATCCCACCCGGCACGATTAACCGGGCGGGTGCGACTAATTCGGAACAGGCGATGCGCGGAAGCCGGGCTCAGAACAGCCGGCTCTGCACCGCCGCGGCACCGATGAAGGAGGCAAAGAGCGGGTGCGGCTCGAAGGGGCGCGACTTCAGCTCCGGGTGGAACTGCACGCCGACGAACCAGGGATGGTCCGGGTACTCGATGATCTCCGGCAGAAGACCGTCCGGCGACATGCCCGAGAAACGCATGCCGCAGGCTTCCAGCCGCTCGCGATAGGCGAGGTTCACCTCGTAGCGGTGGCGGTGGCGCTCGGAAATGGTCGTCGCGCCATAGATGTCCGACACGCGGCTGCCGTCGGCGAGCGCGGCGGGATAGGCGCCCAGACGCATCGTGCCGCCGAGATCGCCGCCAATGCCGCGCCGCTCCAGCTCGTTGCCGCGCAGCCACTCGGTAAGCAGGCCGACCACCGGCTCCTCGGTCGGGCCGAACTCGGTGGAGTTGGCCTTGGCGACGCCGGCGAGATTGCGCGTCGCCTCGATCACGGCCATCTGCATGCCAAAGCAGATGCCGAGATAGGGCACGCGCCGCTCGCGCGCGAACTGGGCCGCGCGAATCTTGCCCTCGGCGCCGCGCTGGCCGAAGCCGCCGGGCACGAGGATGCCGTGGACGTGCTCCAGGAAGGGCGACGGATCCTCGCGCTCGAAGATCTCGCTTTCGATCCAGTCGAAATTCACCCGGACATTATTGGCGAGCCCGCCATGGGTCAGCGCCTCGATGAGGGACTTGTAGGCGTCCTTCATGCCCGTGTACTTGCCGACGATGGCGATCGTGACCGCGCCTTCCGGGTTGCGGATGCCGGCCTCAACCTTCTTCCAACGGGACAGATCGGGCTCGGGCGCCGGCTCGATGCCGAAGGCGGCCAGCACTTCCGTGTCCAGCCCGGCTTCGTGATAGGCGGAGGGAACCGCATAGATGCTGTCGGCGTCGCGCGCCTCGATCACCGCGCTCTCGCGCACATTGCAGAACAGGCCGAGCTTGCGGCGCTCCTCGCGCGGGATCTCGCGGTCGGTGCGGCACAGCAGGATGTCCGGCGCGATGCCGATCGAGCGCAGCTCCTTCACCGAGTGCTGGGTCGGCTTGGTCTTGAGCTCGCCGGCCGAAGGGATGAAGGGCAGCAGCGTCAGATGCACATAGATGCAGTGCTTGCGCGGCAGTTCATGGCCAATCTGGCGGATCGCCTCCAGAAAGGGCATCGCCTCGATGTCGCCGACCGTGCCGCCGATCTCCACCAGCACGAAGTCATAACCTTCGTTGCCGGTCAGGACGAAGTCCTTGATGGCATTGGTGACGTGCGGGATGACCTGGATCGTGGCGCCGAGATAATCGCCGCGGCGCTCCTTGGTCAGGATGTCCTGATAGATGCGGCCGGTCGTGATGTTGTCGGCCCGCGAGGCCGGACGCCCGGTGAAACGCTCGTAATGACCGAGGTCGAGGTCGGTCTCCGCCCCGTCATCGGTGACGAAGACTTCGCCGTGCTGATACGGGCTCATCGTGCCCGGATCGACGTTGAGATAGGGGTCGAGCTTGCGCAGCCGGGTCTTGTAACCACGGGCCTGCAGCAATGCACCGAGAGCGGCGGAAGCGAGGCCCTTGCCGAGCGAGGACACGACGCCGCCGGTGATGAAAATATAGCGCGCCATGGAATTCGGTTTCTAGCTGCAAAAACGCGATTCGACGAGAGCTCGTTTCAGAAACGACCTCTCGCCTGTGGGAAAGACGGAAGCGACCGCCGCGCGGACAGCACGGCGGCGCCACATCACTGCGACTGCGGAACCTGCGGCGCGGCGGGTGCGGCCGGCGCCGTGGGGGCGGGCTGGGCGCCCTGAAGCTGGTCGAGCACCGTGCCGCCCGGCGCCGGAGCGCCGGGAGCCGCCGCGCCGGGAACGGCGGCGGGCGTGGTGAAGATCGAGGCCGGGCCACGGCCCCAGCCGGCCAGGATCGTGAGGCCAAGGCTGGTGATGAAGAAGAGCCCCGCGAGGATCGCCGTCGCGCGGGTGAGCACATTCGCCGTGCCGCGGGCGCTGAAGAAGCCGCCACCACCGCCGCCGCCACCACCGCCAATGCCGAGACCACCGCCCTCGGAGCGCTGGATCAGCACCACGCCGATCAGGGCGAGCACCACCATGAGATGGATGACGATGAGTACCGTTTGCATCTGACGCCTTCAAAATCCTGCGGCGGCGGTGCCCCTCGGGAGCCCCACCGCAAATGTTGGCGCGTTCCTACACGATTGCGCCCGGCGTTTCCAGCCATGCGCACGCAATGCCGGATGGCGCCCGTTCGAGCTACAGATAGGCACGCGCGATCGGGAGAAAAGTCTCGGCCTTGAGGCTCGCGCCGCCGACCAGCGCGCCATCCACATCGGCGACATGCAATATCTCGCGCGCGTTCTCCGGCTTCACCGAACCACCATAGAGCAGGCGCATCCCCGCTCCTTCGGCGCCGAAGCGGGCGACGAGCACGGCCCGCATATCCGCATGCATCTGCGCAATGTCGCCGATGGTGGGCGTGAGCCCGGTGCCGATCGCCCACACCGGTTCATAGGCGACGACCGTGTTCGCCGCCGTGGCGCCATCGGGGAGCGAACCGGCGAGCTGGCCGCGCACAACATCGAGCGCGGCACCGGCCTCGCGCTCGGCGCGGGTCTCGCCGACGCAGATGATGGCGGTGAGCCCGGCGCGCCAGGCGGCTTCGGCCTTCGTCCGCACCACGGCATCGCTCTCGCCATGGTCGGCGCGCCGCTCGGAATGGCCGACGATCACCGCCGTCGCCCCGGCATCGGCAATCATCTCGGCGGCAATGTCGCCGGTATGCGCCCCGCTGGCCTTGGCGTGACAATCCTGCGCGCCGACGGGAAGTCCGGGCTTGAGCGCGGCAGCCGCGGCGATCAGCGTCGCGGGCGGACAGACGAGCAGATCCGCCTTCGCCTGAAGGGGCGCATCATACCCTTCGGCGATCCGAACGAACTCGGCCAGCGCCGCCGTGAGCCCGTTCATCTTCCAGTTGCCGGCCACCAAAGGACGACGCATCGACATGCCCCTCTTCGCTCGCTAGAGCCTGCGCCGATCCGCCCGCACCGAAGCGACCGGATCGCTCATTCTCTCTCATGGAGGTGGAGTGCCCTGACCTCTTCCCTCGCGTAACAGACGGAACCGGCGCCGGCAAATGAACGGACGTGCGACATTGCGGCCTGTGGGAGCCATCCCTATGATGCGCGCCTTTCGCGTAACGGGCCTGTTGCCCGCCTGACGCCCAACGAGACGATCCATGCTTGATACGCTGCGCAAGAGCGCTTCCGGAATAGTCGCCAAAATCCTGATGGGCCTCCTCATCCTCTCCTTCGGGATCTGGGGAATCGCCGACGTGTTCCGCGGCTTCGGCAGCCAGACGCTGGCGACGATCGGCTCGACCGAGATCACGGTTCCGGAATTCCGGCAGATCTATCAGGAGCGCCTGCAGCAGATCAGCCAGCAGCTCAAGCGCGGCATCACGCCCGATATGGCGCGCGCCTTCGGCCTGCCCGACCAGGTGCTGAAAGAGCGGCTCGCCGAAGCCGCCCTCGACGACCAGGCGAAGTCGCTCGGCCTTGCGCTGTCGGATGAGGAGATCGCGCGCCGCGTCCAGCAGAACCCGGCCTTCTTCGGTCCGTCCGGCAGCTTCGATCCCAACTACTTCAACATGCTGCTGCGCCAGAACGGCTACACCGAAGCCCGCTTCGTCGATGCCGAGCGCCGCCTCGCGCTGCGCCAGCAGATCATCCAGTCGCTCGGCGGCGGGGTGACGGTGCCGACCGTGCTGAAGGACGCGCTGGTTCGCTTCGAACAGGAGCAGCGTTCGGTCAATTATGCGCTGCTGCGCGCCGCCAACCTGCCCGCCCTCGCCGAGCCCAGCGACGATGAACTGCGCAGCTTCTTCGAGGCGCGCAAGGTCGCGTTCCGGGCGCCGGAGTTCCGCACGGTGGATGTGCTCGCCCTCACCCCGCTGTCGCTGGCGGGAAGCGAGAACGTGACCGACGCCGAGATCGAGGCGGCCTACAACAACGACCAGTCGCGCTACGGCACGCCCGAGATGCGCGTGGTGCAGCAGATCGTTTTCCCGAATGCGGAGGAGGCGAAAGCCGCCGCCGACCGCATCGCCGCCGGCACGCCCTTCGCCGACATCGTCGCCGAGCGCAAGTTGAGCCCGGCCGATGTCGACCTCGGCACGGTGACCAAGGCCGCCATTATCGACAAGGCGGTGGCGGACGCGGCCTTTGCCCTGCCCGCGGACGCCACCAGCGGCGTCGTGGCCGGCCGTTTCGGCCCGGTCATCGTGCATGTCGGCGCGATCACGCCCGCCACGGTGAAGCCTCTCGCCGAGGTCGCGCCAGAGATTCGCCGCGAGCTTCAGCTCGACGCGGCCCGGCGGGCCCTGCTCGCCACCTACGACAAGGTCGAGGATGAGCGCGCGAGCGGCGCGAAGCTGTCGGAAATCGCCGGCAAACTCGGCCTGAAGGTGGAGAGCCTCACCATCGACAGCCAGGGCCAGACCCCGGACGGGGCCGCCATCGGCGAGCTGCCGGGTCGTGCCGATGTGCTGCGCGGCGCCTTCGCCGCCGATGTGGGCGCGGAGAACGACCCCGTGCAACTGCCGCAGAATGGCGGCTATGTCTGGTACGAGGTGCAGTCCGTCACCCCCCCTCGGGACCGCAGCTTCGAGGAAGCGCGCACCCAGGTGCTCGACCGCTGGAAGCAGGACAAGGCGGCCGAAGCGCTCGACCAGAAGATCGACGAGATCAAGGCCAAGGTCGCCGCCGGCACGCCCTTCGACCAGGCGGTGACCGATGCCGGGCTGGAAATGCGCGCCGCCAACGGCTTGCGTCGTGGCCGGGCCGCCGACGGGGTGCCGCAGGAGATTCTTGACGCGGTATTCGTGACGGCTCAGGGCGGGGTCGGCAGCGCCGAGGCGGAGGCCGGCGACAGCCGCATCCTGTTCCAGGTGCTGAACGTCACCACGCCGGCGGGCGGCACGCTCGACGACAAGGTGCTGGCCGATGTGCGCCAGAGCTTCGAGAATGACCTGATGACCGAGTATCTCGTCCAGCTCCAGAGCGATCTCGACGCGCGCGTCAACCGCGCGGCGCTGGACCAGATCGTCGGCGGCGGCGACGCGGTGAACTGACGAGCCCGACTCATGAGCCTCACCCCCGACGTCGCGGCCTTCACCGCCACCTATGAGCGCGGCGAGACCCAGGTGGTCACGACCACGCTGATCGCCGACCTCGAAACGCCCGTCTCGGCGTTCCTGAAGATCGCCGGAGACCGGGCGAACAGCTTCCTGCTCGAATCGGTCGAGGGCGGCGCCACGCGCGGGCGCTACTCGATGATCGGCATCGATCCGGACATCATCTGGCGCTGCCGGGGCGATGCGGCCGAGATCAACCGGCAGGCCGCCACCACGCCGGAGCGTTTCGAACCCTGCCCCGACGCGCCGCTGGTCTCGCTGCGCAAGCTGGTCGCCGAATCGCGCATCCACCTGCCGGAGGGCGCCCCGCCCATGGCGGCCGGCGTGTTCGGCTATCTCGGCTATGACATGGTGCGCCAGATGGAGCGCCTGCCCGCGCCGAAGGCGGACATTCTCGGCGTGCCCGACGCGATCTTCATCCGCCCGACAGTGATGGTGGTGTTCGACGCGGTGCGCGACGAGATCACCGTCGTCACACCCGTGCGCCCCGCTCCCGCCGTGAACGCGGACCTGGCC
>JAEZMI010000311.1 GCA_023414975.1 Pseudomonadota bacterium
CCTATTCGTAGCGCAGCGCTTCCACCGGATCGAGGCGCGCGGCGCGCCAGGACGGGTAGAGCGGGGCGAGGAAGGAGAGAACCAGCGCCATGATGACGACGGTGGCGGTCTCCCCGGCGTTCATCTCGGCCGGCAGGCGGCTGAGATAGTAAAGCTCGGGGGAGAACAGCTCGGTGGCGGTGAGCCAGGAGATGAACTGGCGGATTTCCTCGACATTGAGGCACACGACAAGGCCGAGCACGAAGCCCGCCAGCGTGCCGACCACGCCAATGGCGGCGCCGGTGACGAGAAAGATGCGCATGATCGAGCCGCGCGAGGCCCCCATGGTGCGCAGGATGCCGATGTCCCGCCCCTTGTCCTTCACGAGCATGTTGAGGCCGGAGATGATGTTGAAGGCGGCCACCACCACGATGAGGGTAAGGATGAGGAACATCACGTTGCGCTCGACCTGAAGCGCATTGAAGAAGGTGGCGTTCCGCTGCCGCCAGTCCACGATATAGATGGGCCGTTCCGCCGCCGCGTGAACGGCGCTGCGGAAATGGTCCATATTGTCGGGATTGTCGGTATAGACCTCGATCGCCGTCACATCGCCGTTCTTGTTGAAATAGGCCTGGCTCTCGGGCAGCGGCATGAAGACGAAGGCGCTGTCATATTCGGACATGCCGATCTCGAACACCGCCGCAATCTTGTAGACCTTGATGCGCGGGGTCGTGCCCATGGGCGTGACGGCGCCGCGCGGGGCGACCAGAGTGAGGTTGTCACCCGCCTGCAGCGAGAGCTGGTCGGCGAGCCGCTTGCCGATGGCAATGCCGGAGCCCCCGTCGAAGCCATCCAGCGTGCCCTGCTTGATGTTGGCGCCGATGGCCGGAAGCTTGCGCAGATTTTCTTCGGAAATGCCGCGCACCAGAACTCCGCCGGCATTGTAGGCGGAGGAAGCGAGCGCCTGCCCTTCCACCAACGGAACAGCCAGCGTGATGCCCGGCACGCCCGCGATGCGCTTGGCGACCGCGTCATAATCGGTGAGCGGGCTGTCGAGCGGCTGCACCAGAAGATGCCCGTTGAGGCCGAGGATCTTGGACAGGAGCTCGGTGCGGAACCCGTTCATCACCGCCATGACGATGATGAGCGTCGCGACGCCCAGCATGATGCCGAGGAAGGAAAAGCCGGCGATGACCGAGATGAAGCCTTCCTTGCGGCGCGCGCGCAGGTAGCGCAGCGACAGCATCCACTCGAAGGCGCTGAAGGGGCGCGTGCCCGAGGGCTCCTCGCCCGCCACGGCGGCGGAGGCGGCGGACGGATCCGCGGCGGCTGACCGGGCGGCGTTGCCCGGCCCCCTGCCCTTCGCGGCGCTGCCGCTGGTGTCGCCTCTGGCGCGCCGGAGCACGTTCATCCGAGAATCCGTTGCAGCGCCGCCGCGACCGGCAGGGTCTCGCGCGAGCCGTCCGCGCGGCGCTTGAGCTCCACCGTGCCGGCGGCAAGCCCCTTGGGCCCGACGATGATCTGCCAGGGAAGGCCGATCAGGTCCGCGGTGGCGAACTTCGAGCCGGGCCGCTCGTCGGTGTCGTCATAGAGGACGTCGACATTGCGGGCGGTCAGTTCGGCATAGATGGCCTCGCAGGCGGCATCCGTGGCGGAATCACCGGCCTTGAGGTTCAGCAGGCCGACGCGGAACGGCGCGATGGCCTCCGGCCAGATGATCCCGTTCTCATCATGCGACGCCTCGATGATCGCGGCGGCGAGACGCGACGGGCCGATGCCGTACGAGCCCATATGCACCGGCCGCTCCACGCCATCGGGGCCCGTAACCTTGGCGCCCATCGGCTCGGAGTACTTGGTGCCGAAATAGAAGATGTGGCCCACTTCGATGCCTCGGGCAGACAGGCGCTGGCCATCGGGAATCGCGGCGAACGCGCCCTCGTCATGCTTCTCTTCCGTGGCCGCATAAAGGCTGGTCCAGCGGTTCACGATGTCCTGAAGCGCGGCGGCATCGGTGAAATCGACATCGGTGCCGGGGGTTCCCATTTCCAGGAAGTCGGAATGGCAGAACACCTGGCTCTCGCCGGTCGAGGCGAGGATGATGAATTCGTGGCTGTGATTGCCGCCGATCGGGCCGGTATCGGCGACCATCGGGATCGCCTTGAGGCCGAGCCGCGCGAAGGTGCGCAGATAGGCGACGAACATGCGGTTATAGGACGTGACGGCGCTCTCGAAATCGACGTCGACCGAATAGGCGTCCTTCATCAGGAACTCGCGCGAGCGCATGACGCCGAAGCGCGGGCGGACCTCGTCGCGGAACTTCCACTGGATGTGGTAGAGATTGAGCGGCAGGTCCTTGTAAGACTTCACATAGGCCCGGACGATCTCGGTGAGCATCTCCTCATTGGTCGGCCCGTAGAGCATCTCGCGCTCGTGCCGATCCTTGATGCGCAGCATTTCCTTGCCGTAGTCGTCATAGCGCCCGCTTTCGCGCCACAGATCCGCCGACTGGATGGTCGGCATCATGATCTCGATGGCGCCGGCGCGGTTCTGCTCTTCGCGGATCACGGCGCAGATCTTGTCCAGCACGCGCTTGCCGAGCGGCAGCCACGCATAGATGCCCGCGCTCTCCTGCCGGATCATGCCGGCGCGGAGCATGAAGCGGTGCGAAACGATTTCTGCTTCCTTCGGCACTTCGCGGAGGATGGGAAGGAAGTAGCGGGAGAGGCGCATCGGCAAACTCACGATTCGGCCGGCTTCGGGCGCGGCGATAATGGCGGAGAGAAACCGGATCGGTCAGCAAAATACAAGCCCTCGCGGGCCGGCGGCGCTCCATGGCCGCAGAAACCGGCGCATTCCAAGGCCCGCGCTGCGTAAGGCAGGCCGCGATCGAGCGCTTTCATCGGTGTTTTCGAAGTAATGGCAACGTTTCCTTTTGCATCGCACCATAGTTCTTTTGCGACGCAAGGATGACAAGCCGTCCTTTGTTGATCTATGGTGCCGGCCTCTAGAAAGGGGCCCGCCAGTCGCCGCTCAAGCGCGATGCCGGTCCAGGTCTCGGGAGGAATGACGGCAAAGAAAGCCCCCCGGCAGATGTCGAAACGACACGGAATCGGGTGCGGGCGGCCAAATGAAAAAGGGCGGGACATTTGTCCCGCCTCTTTTTTTGTCCGCTGTCGCGCCGGCAAGGCCGGCGGCCGGCGCTCTCAGTCGACCTTGTACATCTTCACCGGCATGGGGAACATGTCGAGCGTGAGCCGCCCGGTCTCCACCGACCAGGCGAACAGGCCGACGATGACCGCCGAGACGACCGTCGTCGCCAGCATTTTCGGGATCAGCCGCGGGCGCTGGGGGGCACCCGGCTCGGTGCCGTCGGCGAGCGGTCCGTCCTCATGCTGCGAGCGCACGCCCCAGGGCAGCACGGCGAAGATCACCGTCCACCAGACGATGAAATAGATCGCGATATAGGTGCCGACGCCCATGATACGCCCTCACGCCTCTTCCAGTTCGACCAGCGTTCCCAGGAAGTCCTTGGGGTGCAGGAACAGCACCGGCTTGCCATGCGCGCCGGGTCGCGGCTCGCCAGTACCCAGAACGCGGGCACCCTGCGCCAGCAGCCGGTCGCGGGCGGCGCGGATATCGCTCACCTCATAGCAGAGATGGTGGATGCCGCCCTCGGGGTTGCGCGCGAGAAACCCCGCGATGGGCGACTGCGCGCCGAGCGCGCCGAGCAGTTCCACCTTGGTGTTCGGCAGGGTGATGAACACCGTGTTCACCCCGTGCTCGGGCTGCGGCACCACCTCGGAAACCTCGGCGCCCAGCATGTCGCGATAGATGGCGATGGCGGCGTCGAGGTCCGGCACGGCGATGGCGACGTGGTTGAGGCGGCCGATCATCTGAACGCTCCCCGAACTCCCCTGCCCCGCCCCTCGGCTCAACCGGGCGGCGGGATCACGCTTCTACGTGCGGCGTTCATACCGTGATCACCAGCACATGGCAGAGCGGCTTCTTGCCCCACGCCTGATTGACCGAGGCGCGCACCGCGCGCGTCAGCGACTCGGCGACCGCGTCGGGGTCGCGGCGACGGGGCTTCGGCAGACCGTCGAGACAGTCCAGCACCGCGTCCTCGATCACCTCGTCGATCGGCTTGCCGCCGATGCCGCGCTGCGGCAGGCCGGAGAGGTCGATCATCGGGTCGCCGACCACCTCGCCCTTCGCGGTCATCGCGACGGCCACCGAGACGAGCCCGGCAAAGGACATGCGGCGGCGCTCGGCAACAGCAGCATCCGCCGCGTTCACCAGCACCTGACCGTCCTTGTAGAGCCGGCCAACCGGCACGTCCTCGATGACTTCGGCGCGCAGCGAGGGGTCGGCGCTGATCAGCCGGACCACGTCGCCGTCAACGAGCCGCACCACCTCCCGCACGCCCATGGCGCGGGCAAGCTCGGCATGTTCGGCCAGATGCAGCGGCTCGCCATGCACGGGAATGGAGACCTGCGGGCGGAGCCATTTGTACATCTGCTCCAGCTCGCCGCGCCGCGGATGACCGGAAACGTGCACCAGCGCGTCGCGATCGGTGATGACCTTCACGCCCTGCAACACCAGCGCGTTGATGATGCGGTTTACCGCCCGCTCATTGCCGGGAATGGTGCGCGAGGAAAAGATGACCTGGTCGCCCGGCGAGAGCGCGATCTCGGGATGATCGTCATCGGCGATGCGGGCGAGCGCGGCGCGGGGCTCGCCCTGGCTTCCCGTGAGGATCGCCACCACCTTGTCGCGCGGCAGGAAGCCGTAGGCGTCCACCGGGCGGAACGGCGGCAGCCCGTCCAGCAGGCGCTGCTCGCGGGCGACACCGATGACGCGCTCCATGGCGCGGCCGACCAGCACCACCTCGCGCCCGGTGCGGATGGCGGCTTCCGCGATGGAGCGGATGCGGGCGACGTTGGACGCGAAGGTCGTCACCGCCACGCGCGCCGGCGCCTTGGCGATCAGCTCGGCAAGCACATGCTGCACGTCGGTCTCGGAGGGCGAGATGCCTTCGCGGATGGCATTGGTCGAATCGCAGATGATCGCCCGCACGCCCTCATCGCCGAGCGCCGTGAAGCGGGCGGGGTCGGTGACATTGCCGACGACCGGCGTCGGATCGATCTTCCAGTCGCCCGTATGCACGACGAGGCCGAGCGAGGTGCGGATGGCCAGCGAGTGGCTGTCGGGAATCGAATGTGCGACAGGAACGAACTCGACCTCGAAGGGGCCGATCTGCACACGCCCGCCGCTCGGCACGATGTGGAACGGGATCTTCGGCGCGCCGGGCTCGCCGAGACGCCGGGCTTCCGCCAGACCATGGGTGAAGGGCGTGGTGTAGACCGTGCAGCCCAGACGCGGCCAGAGATCAACCAGAGCGCCGACATGGTCTTCGTGACCATGGGTGAGAACGAGGCCGACAAGATTACCCTGCTCGCGCTCATGTTCGAGGAAAGCGACATCGGGCATGATGATGTCGATGCCCGGCACGTCGGGGGACGCGAAGGAAATGCCGAGATCAACCGCCAGCCATTTGCGCCGGTGGGCCGGACCGAATCCATAAAGCCCGAGATTCATGCCGATCTCGCCCACGCCGCCCAGCGGCGCGAACACCAGCTCCTCCGTCGATTTGCTCACAAAAACTGCCTTTCAAGCCTGCAGGCCGGGCGCGGGAAACACGTCGCCGGCATTGATCGTCTCGCGTGCGCCGTCCGCGCGCCGCAGAACCATAGCACCGGAAACATCCAGTGCCTCGAAGATGCCATGAGTCTCGCGCTCGCCGAGACGGACGGTCACGGCCCGCCCTACCCCCGGTGCCCGCCTCAGCCACGCCTCTCGGGTCGCCTCGAAGCCCTGCCCGCCCGCCCATTGAGCAAGCCGCGCCCGCATGGCGGCGTCGAGCGCCGCCAGCAAAGCGTCGGGCGTGGTGGGAAAGCCAGCCGTGCCCAGATCGGTGGTGGGATACGGCGCCTCAAGCGGATGATGGGCGCAGTTGACACCGAAGCCGATCACGGCGGCGTTGCGCGCATCCGGCCGGACCGTTCCCTCGATGAGGATGCCGGCGAGCTTGGCGCCGTCGATCTGCACATCATTGGGCCATTTGAGGCCGATGCGCAGCGGATCGATGCCGGTAACGTCCCGCACCGCGTCGTGCAGCGCCAGCGAGGCGACGAAGCACAGCTCCGGCAGCCGCGCCGCCGGGGCGGGCTGAACGAGCAGCAGCGAGGCATAGAGATTGCCGGGCTCGGAATTCCAGGCACGGCCGCGCCGTCCCCGCCCCTGCGTCTGCCGGGTCGCCACGAACCAGCAAGGCGCCGGTCCGGTTGCCCGGGCCAGCGCCTCCGCATTGGTCGACCCTATCTCGTCGAAGCGCACGACCGGCGTGGCGCCGGCCGGGCTGCGTGGGGCAACCGCCATTCTCAGAAGAGCGCCCGCGCCGCCACGCCCGCCGCCGCCAGCAGCGGCGCCGGATAGACGAAGAGCAGGATGGTGAACAGGCCGGAGATGGCGAGCACCGCCCGCAGCTCCGACGGCATCGGCTCGAAAGCCTCGGCCGGCTCGTCGAAATACATCACCTTGACGATGCGCAGATAATAGAAGGCGCCCACCACGCTGGAGAGCACGCCGATCACCGCCAGCGCATAGAGCCCGGCTTCGATCGCCGCGAGGAACACGTAGTACTTGGCGAGGAAGCCCGCGAGCGGGGGAATGCCGGCGAGCGAGAACATGAGCGCCGCCAGCATGAACGCCTTCACCGGGCTGGTGCGGGCGAGGCCGGCGAGGTCGTCATAATTCTCCACCATGCCGTCCTTGCGGCGCATCGATAGAATGCAGGCGAAGGTGCCGAGCGTCATGGCCATGTAGACGGCCATGTAGACGAGCACGCCGCGCACGCCCTGCTCCGTGCCGGCGGCGAGACCCACGAGCGCGTACCCCATATGGCCGATCGACGAATAGGCCATGAGGCGCTTCAGGTTGCGCTGGCCGATGGCGCCGAAGGAGCCGAGCGCCATGGAGGCGATCGAGACAAAAACGATGATCTGCTGCCACTGATGGGTGACGTTCGGCAGCGCCTCGGTGGCGAAGCGGACGAACACCGCCATGGCCGCGACCTTGGGCGCCGCCGCGAAGAAGGCCGTGACGGGCGCCGGCGCACCTTCATAGACATCCGGCGTCCACATGTGGAACGGCACCGCCGAAACCTTGAAGCACAGGCCGGCGAACATGAAGACGATGCCGAAGATCAGCCCGAGCGAGGGCTCGCGGGCGGCGAGCGCGATCTGCTCGAAATTGATGGTGCCGGTGAAGCCGTAGATCAGCGAGGCACCATAGAGCAGCATGCCCGAGGACAGCGCGCCCAGCACGAAGTACTTCAGGCCCGCTTCGGTCGACCGCACCGACTCCCGGTTGTTCGCGGCGATGACATACAGCGCGAGGCTCATGAGCTCGAGGCCCATGTAAAGCGCGATCAGGTCGCCGGCCGAGATCAGCATCATCATGCCGAGCGTCGACAGCAGAACGAGGATGGCGAACTCGAAGCGGCTCTGCTTCTCGATCTTGAGCCAGTCCACCGACATGGCGAGCGTCGCGCCGGCACCGATCAGCGCCAGCACCTTGAGGAAGCGCGCATAGGCATCGACATGGAAGCTGCCATTGAACAGGACCGCCTGGGACGGACCGAGGATGACGAGCACCAGCGCGGCGAACAGCGCCGCCAGCGCGAAGCCGTTGACCATGTCGGTCGACTTCGGGCCGATGATCGCGCCGAAAAGGATCAGCGCGATGGCCGAGAAGGCCAGCAGCAGTTCGGGCAGCGCGGGGCCGAGCGCGGCAAGGGAGAATGTCATGGGCGGGGCTCCGCGGTCATCGGGTCACGGTTCAAGGCAGCACCAGGCTCGCGGCCTTGATGGCGTCGGCCGCCACGTCGGCGCGGGCAACGATCGCGTTCACCGCGACGCTGCAGGCATCGAGGATCGGCTGAGGCCACACGCCGAAGAGGATGGTGAAGAACAGCAGCGGGATGAGCGAGGCCATCTCGCGGCCGTTGAGATCGAGAATGCCCTTCAGGCTGTCCTTCTCCAGCGGCCCGAAGATCACCCGGCGATACAGCCAGAGCGCGTAGGCGGCGGAAAGGATGACGCCGGTGGTGGCGAAGAGCGCGACCCAGCTGTTGCGGCCGAAGGTGGCCAGCAGGGTCAGGAACTCGCCGATGAAGCCCGACGTGCCCGGCAGGCCGACATTGGCCATGGTGAAGACCATGAACACCGTGGCGTAGATCGGCATGCGGTGGACGAGGCCGCCATAGGCGGCGATCTCGCGGGTGTGCATCCGGTCATAGACCACGCCGACGCAGAGGAAGAGCGCACCGGACACGAAGCCGTGGCTCACCATCTGGAACACGGCGCCCTGGATGCCCTCCTGGGTGAGCGTGAAGATGCCCATGGTCACGTAGCCCATATGGGCGACCGAGGAATACGCGATGAGCTTCTTGATGTCTTCCTGCACCAGCGCGACCAGCGAGGTGTAGATGATCGCGATCACCGAGAGCGTGAACACGAAGGGCGCGAAATAGGCCGACGCCTCGGGGAACATGGGCAGGCTGAAGCGCAGGAAGCCGTAGCCGCCCATCTTCAGCAGGATGCCCGCGAGGATGACGGAACCGGCGGTCGGCGCCTCGACATGCGCGTCGGGCAGCCAGGTGTGCACCGGCCACATCGGCATCTTCACCGCGAAGGAGGCGAAGAAGGCCAGCCAGAGCCAGTACTGCATGCCGGCCGGGAAATCGAACTTGAGCAGCGCGTTGATGTCCGTCGTGCCCGCCTGCCAGTACATGGCCATGATGGCGAGCATCATGAGCACGGAACCGGCCAGCGTGTAGAGGAAGAACTTGAACGTCGCGTAGATGCGCCGCTTGCCGCCCCAGATGCCGATGATCAGGAACATCGGGATCAGGCCGCCTTCGAAGAAGATGTAGAACTGCAGCAGATCCAGCGACGAGAAGGTGCCGATCATCAGCGTCTCGAGCACCAGGAAGCAGATCATGTACTCCTTGACGCGCACATGGATCGACTCCCAGCTCGCGAGAATGCACATCGGCATCAGGAGCGTGGTGAGCAGGACGAAGGGCAGCGAGATGCCGTCGACGCCCATGCGGTAATTGGCGATATCGCCGAGCCAGGGGGTGTTCTCGACGAACTGGAACTCGGTGCCGGAGGCGTCGAAACCGACCAGCAGCAGCAGGGAGATGACGAAGGTGACGAGCGTCGCCCACAGCGCGACCCAGCGCGTGTTGCGCTGGGCGATCTCGTCGTCGCCGCGGATCATCAGGACGATCAGCGCCGCGCCGACGAGCGGCAGGAAGGTGACGACCGAAAGAATGGGCCAGTCGTACATCAGTGCGCCCCGCCGAACATGAACCAGGTGATGAGGGCCGCGACGCCGACGAGCATCACGAACGCGTAGTGGTAGAGATAGCCGGTCTGCAGGCGCACGACGCGGTTGGTCACGTCAATCACGCGGGCGGAGACCCCGTTCGGGCCGTAGCCGTCGATCACCCGCACGTCGCCTTCCTTCCAGAGGAACTTGCCGAGCCACAGGGTGGGGCGGACGAACAGGAAGTCGTAGATCTCGTCGAAGTACCACTTGTTGAGCAGGAAGCGGTAGCCGACGTCGTTCTGCTTGGCGATGGCCTTCGGCACGGACGGGTTGGCGACGTACATCCAGTAGGCGATGCCGAAGCCGAGCACCATCATCACCGTCGGGGACCATTTGGCCCATGCCGGGATATGATGGATCTCCTCGAGGATCTTGTTGTCCGGGGACATGAAGATCGATTCGCGAAAGAAGTGCTCCACGTCGTGGCCGACGAAGTACGGGTAGAGGATCATGCCCGCGAACAGCGCGCCGACCGACAGCACCCCGAGCGGAATGAGCATCACCAGCGGCGACTCGTGCGCGTGCTCATAGTGGTGATGGTCGTGCGGATGGCCATGGAAGGTCATGAACATCTGCCGCCAGGTGTAGAACGAGGTGAGCAGCGCCGCGCCGACCGTGAGCGTGAAGGCATAGGCCGAGATCGGGCTGTGGCTCATGAACGCGGTTTCGATGATCGCGTCCTTGGAGAAGTAGCCGGCGGTGAAGGGGAAGCCCGTCAGCGCCAGGCCACCGATCAGCATGGTGGCATAGGTGAAGGGGATCTTCCGCCACAGGCCGCCCATGTGCCGCATGTCCTGCTCATGGTGCATCGCGTGGATGACCGAGCCGGCGGCAAGGAACAGCAGCGCCTTGAAGAAGCCGTGCGTCAGCAGGTGGAACACGCCGACCGAATAGGCGCCGGCGCCCAGCGCGGTGAACATGTAGCCGAGCTGCGAGCAGGTGGAATAAGCGATCACGCGCTTGATGTCGTTCTGAACGCAACCGACCGTCGCCGCGAAGAAGGCGGTCGAGGCGCCGACGAACATCACGACGTTCAGGGCGGTGGGGGACAGCTCGAACAGCGGCGAGAGACGCGCCACCATGAAGACGCCGGCGGTGACCATGGTCGCCGCGTGAATGAGCGCGGACACCGGGGTCGGGCCTTCCATCGCGTCCGGCAGCCAGGTGTGCAGGCCGAGCTGCGCCGACTTGCCCATGGCGCCGATGAACAGCAGCAGGCAGATGACGGTCGGCGCGTGCCATTCATGGCCGAGGAACAGGATGTTCTTGTCCATCAGCGAGGGCGCGGCGGCAAAGACCTGCTCGAAGGCGACCGAGCCGGTCATCAGATAAACTGCGAAGATGCCGAGCGCGAAGCCGAAGTCGCCGACGCGGTTGACGATGAACGCCTTCATCGCGGCCGCGCAGGCCGACGGCTTGTCGTACCAGAAGCCGATCAGCAGATAGGAGGCGAGACCCACGCCTTCCCAGCCGAAGAAGAGCTGCACGAGATTGTCGCTCGTCACCAGCATCAGCATGGCGAAGGTGAAGAGCGACAGATAGGCGAAGAAGCGGGGGCGGCTCGGATCCTCGTGCATGTACCCCATGGAATAGAGGTGCACGAGCGAGGAGACCGTGGTCACGAGGATCAGCATGACCGCGGTGAGCGTGTCGACCCGGATCGCCCAGCTCACATGCAGATCGCCGGACGCCATCCAGGTGAACAGCTCGACCGTGCCATCGTGCCCGCCAAAGGCGACCTGGAAGAACACGATCCAGGCGAAGAAGGCGGAGACGAAGAGAAGGCCGGTGGTGATGAGCTCGGAGGGACGTGCGCCGAGGAAGCGCCCGAACAGCCCCGCGATCAGGAACCCGACGAGGGGGAGGAAGACGATGGCCTGAAACATGGTGGCTCCCTCAGCCCTTCATCGTGTTGATGTCCTCGACGGCGATCGATCCGCGATTGCGGAAGAACACCACGAGGATGGCGAGGCCGATGGCGGCCTCGGCGGCGGCGACCGTCAGCACGAAGAGCGCGAAGATCTGGCCGGTGATGTTGCCGAGGAACACCGAGAAAGCGACGAAGTTGATGTTCACCGCCAGCAGGATCAGTTCGACCGACATCAGGATGACGATGACGTTCTTCCGGTTCAGGAAGATGCCGAGCGTCCCGAGCGTGAACAGGATGGCCGCAACGGTGAGGTAGTGCGGGAGACCGATCGCCATGGCTCAGAGCCCCTTGCCCGAGGGCACCTTGACGACGTCGATGGCCGTCGCCTTGGTGCGTGCGTTCTGGACCGGAATGCTCTGGCGTTTGACGTTCTCCTTGTGACGGAGGGTCAGCACGATGGCGCCGATCATGGCGACCAGCAGGACGAGACCGGCCGCCTGGAAGAAGTAGACATATTCCGTGTAGAGCACGCGGCCGATCTGGACCGTATTCGACACGTCGCTCGCGGTGGTGGCGACCGCGCCCGTGACCCCCGAGCCGAAGGTCCACGACCCGAACACCAGTACCAGTTCGGCGAGGAAAACGAGGCCGACCAGAGCGCCGACGGGGAGATACTGCAGGAAGCCCTGGCGCAGCTCCACGAAGTCGACGTCAAGCATCATGACCACGAAGAGGAAGAGCACCGCCACGGCGCCGACATAGACGACCACCAGCAGCATCGCCAGGAACTCGGCCCCGATCAGGATGAACAGGCCGGATGCGTTCACAAAGGTGAGGATCAGGAACAGCACCGAATGGACGGGGTTCCGCGAGGCGATGACCATGAAGGCCGAGGCGACCGCCACCCCGGCGAAAAGATAGAAGAACAGCGCGGCGAGGCTCATGCCCGGCACCCCCCAATCATCGCGGCCCGCATGGCGCGCAGGGCGCCGGCAGCCTTGGCGGCTTGTCTCGTTGTGGTCTTCACGTCGTCCATCCCCCGGCCGCTCAGCGATACGGCGCGTCGAGCGCGATATTGCGAGCGATCTCGCGTTCCCAGCGGTCGCCATTCGCGAGCAGCTTGGCCTTGTCGTAATAGAGTTCTTCGCGCGTCTCGGTGGCGAATTCGAAGTTCGGCCCCTCGACGATCGCGTCCACCGGGCAGGCCTCCTGGCAGAAGCCGCAATAGATGCACTTCACCATGTCGATGTCGTAACGGGTGGTGCGGCGCGTGCCGTCATTGCGGCGGGGACCCGCCTCGATGGTGATGGCCTGCGCCGGGCAGATGGCTTCGCACAGCTTGCAGGCGATGCAGCGCTCTTCCCCGTTCGGGTAGCGGCGCAAGGCGTGCTCGCCGCGGAAGCGCGGGCTCACCGGCCCCTTCTCGAAGGGGTAGTTGAGCGTCGCCTTCGGCTTGAAGAAGTAGCGCATCACCAGGAAGAACGCCGAGACAAACTCGGTGAGCAGCAGCTGGCGCGCCGCCAGATCCAATCTCATGACGCTCTCCTCACTCGGCCATGGCCGCGGCGAGGCTGAAGCCCACCAGCGGCATCGAGACGGCGAACACCCGGATCACCGTCTTCCACCATGAAATCACACCCTCAAGCTGATCCCGGCTCAGCTTGCGGGCTTCCCTGGAACCGCGGATCGTCGTTTCGACAAGCCGCGGCAGAATGAACCATTCGAGTGCGCCGAACAGGGCGCCGGCGAGAGCGCCGGTCCAACCGATGGCCGACGCTTCCATCAGGGCTGCGAAAACCCCGCCATCCATCTCAGCCTCCGCCGGGCGCGAGGCCCGTGAAGTGCAGGACGCTGGCCACCAGAACCACCATAACCAGCGAGATCGGCAGGAACACCTTCCAGCCCAGCCGCATCAGCTGGTCGTAGCGATAGCGGGGAACCATCGCCTTCACCATGGCGAACATGAAGAAGACCAGCAGCACCTTGAGCAGGAACCACACGATGCCCGGCACCCAGGTGAAGGGCGCGACCGGCACCGGCGGCAGCCAGCCACCCATGAACAGGATGGTGGTCAGCGCGCACATGGTCATGATCGCCACATACTCGCCGAGCATGAACATCATGTACGGGGTCGAGCCGTACTCGACCATGAAGCCGGCCACGAGCTCGGACTCCGCTTCGCCCAGATCGAAGGGCGGGCGGTTCGTCTCTGCAAGCGCCGAGATGAAGAAGATCACGAACATCGGGAACAGCGGCAGCCAGTACCAGCCCAGAATGCCATAGGGGGTGTTCTGCGCCTCGACGATGGCCGAAAGGTTCAGCGAGCCCGCGCACATCAGCACCGTGACGATGACGAAACCGATGGAGACCTCGTAGGACACCATCTGCGCCGCCGCGCGCAGCGCCGACAGGAAGGGGTACTTCGAGTTCGACGCCCAGCCACCCATGATCACGCCATAGACGCTGAGCGACGAGATGGCGAAGATGAAGAGCACGCCGACATTGATGTCCGCGACCACCCAGCCGGCGTCGATCGGCACCACGGCCCAGGCGGCAAGCGCCAGAAGACAGGTGACGAAGGGCGCGAGCAGGAACACGCCCTTGTTCGAGCCGTCCGGGATCACCGGCTCCTTCAGCACGAACTTGATGAGATCGGCGAAGGACTGGAAGAGGCCGAAGGGACCGACCACGTTCGGCCCGCGCCGCAGCTGCACCGCCGCCCAGATCTTGCGATCGGCCAGCAGGACATAGGCGACGATGATCAGCAGGCCGACCAGCAGAGCCAGACTCTGCGCGACGATGATGAGAACCTGAAGAAGCGTATCGAACATGCTCTCCCTCCCCCTCACTCAGCCGCCGCCGCGAGGCGGCTGTGGGCAAGCGCGGAGCATTCGGCCATCACGGCGGATGCGCGGGCGATGGGGTTGGTCAGATAGAATTCGGTGACGGCCGCGCGGAACGGCGCGCGATCCGGCGTGCCGCCGGCATTGGCCAGCGTCACGACAGAAGCCGGATCCGCCGGCTCGACATGGTCGATGCGGGCCAGGAGGGGATGCGCGGCGTAGAGCGCGGAACGCAGCTGGGACAGATTGTCGAAGGGCAGCTTGGCGCCGATGGTCTCCGACAGCGCGCGCAGCACCGCCCAGTCCTCGCGCGCTTCGCCCGGCGGGAAGGCCGCGCGGTTGGCGAGCTGGACCCGGCCTTCCGTGTTCACATAGGTGCCGGACTTCTCGGTATAGGCGGCGCCCGGCAGGATCACGTCGGCGCGGTGCGCGCCGCGATCACCATGGGTGCCGAGATAGACGACGAACGTGCCGGGCGCGATGTCGATCTCGTCCGCCCCGAGGGCGAACAGCACGTCCACCCCGCCCGGATTGGTCATCGCCACCGCGTCAAGCCCGCCGGCGCCGGGCACGCAGCCGACATCCAGCGCGCCGACACGCGCGGCCGCCGTGTGGAGCACGCCAAAACCGTTCCAGCCATCCTTGACCGCGCCGACCGACACCGCGAGGCGGGCCGCCAGCGCCAGGATCGCCGCCCCGTCGGCGCGGGAGAGAGCCCCCTGCCCGATCAGGATCAACGGACGCTGCGCGCCCTTGAGCGTCGCGGCGAAGGTGCCCTCGCCGACGAGATCGGTCAGCGTGTCCGGGCCGGCGCCGAGATATTCATAAGGGTAGGTCAGGTCGACATGCTCACCGATCACCCCGATGGGAAAATTGCCCTGCAGCCAGCGCTTGCGGATGCGGGCGTTCAGCACGCTCGCCTCGCGGCGCGGGTCGGCGCCGATGATGAGCAGCGCGTCGGCCTGCTCGATGCCGGCAATGGTCGGGTTGAACACATAGGTCGCCCGGCCGAGCGCCGGGTCGAGCTTGGTGCCGTCCTGACGGCAGTCGATGTTGGCCGAGCCGAGACCCGCCAGAAGCGTTTTCAGCGCGAAGGCTTCCTCGACCGAGGCGAGATCGCCGACGAGGCCGCCGATGCGGTTGCCCGGCACGCCCTTTACCTTGGCGGCGATGGCGGCGAAGGCCTCCGGCCAGCTCGCCACCTTCAGCTTGCCGCCGACGCGGACATAAGGCCGGTCGAGACGCTGGGTCTTCAGGCCGTCCCAGATGTAGCGCGTCTTGTCGGAGATCCACTCCTCGTTCACGTCCTCATTGAGACGCGGGAGGACGCGCATGACCTCGCGGCCGCGCGTGTCGACGCGGATGTTGGAGCCGACCGCGTCCATCACGTCGACGGATTCGGTCTTCACCAGCTCCCACGGACGCGCGTGATAGGCATAGGGGCGCTGGGTCAGCGCGCCGACCGGGCAGAGATCGGCGACATTGCCCTGAAGCTCGGACGACATCGCCGCCTCGAGATAGGTCGTGATCTCCATGTCCTCGCCGCGGCCGATGGCGCCGAGCTCGGACACGCCGGCCACCTCGGTGGTGAAGCGCACGCAGCGGGTACACTGGATGCACCGGGTCATCGAGGTCTTGATCAGCGGACCGATATACTTGTCCTCGACCGCCCGCTTGTTCTCGGCATAGCGGGAGGTGTCCACGCCATAGGCCATGGCCTGGTCCTGCAGGTCGCACTCGCCGCCCTGATCGCAGATCGGGCAATCCAGCGGGTGATTGATGAGCAGGAACTCCATCACCCCTTCGCGCGCCTTCTTCACCATCGGGCTCTTGGTGAGCACGACGGGCGGCTCGCCATTGGGGCCCGGGCGAAGGTCGCGGACGTTCATCGCGCAGCTCGCCTGCGGCTTGGGCGGGCCGCCCTTCACCTCGACGAGACACATGCGGCAATTGCCGGCGATGGACAGGCGCTCATGGAAGCAGAAGCGCGGAATCTCCGCGCCCGCCGCCTCGCACGCCTGCAGCAGCGTGTATTCGGCGGGAACCTCGACCTCGATGTCGTCGACGATGATCTTGGCCATGATGCTCTCTACTCCGCCGCGACCGGAACGGGGTCGGAATGCGGGTTCGCCGAATACTGGTCGATCCGCTTCTCGATCTCCGGCCGGAAATGCCGGATGAGACCCTGGATGGGCCACGCCGCCGCGTCGCCCAGCGCGCAGATGGTGTGGCCTTCGACCTGGGTGGTGACCTGAAGCAGCAGGTCGATCTCGCGCTTCTGGGCGCGGCCCGCGACCATGCGGTCCATCACCCGCCACATCCACCCCGTGCCCTCGCGGCAGGGCGTGCACTGGCCGCAGCTCTCATGCCGGAAGAAGTAGGAGATGCGGGCGATCGCCTTGATGACGTCGGTGGACTTATCCATCACCAGAACGCCGGCGGTGCCGAGGCTCGACTTCACCGCGCGGCAGCCGTCGAAGTCCATGATGAGGTCTTCGCACTGCTCCGCCGGGATGATGGGGCACGACGCGCCGCCGGGGATGATGGCCAGCAGGTTGTCCCAGCCGCCCCGTACGCCGCCGCCATGCTTTTCGATGAGCTCCTTGAACGGAATGCTCATCGCGTCCTCGACGACGCAGGGCGTGTTTACATGGCCGGAGATGCCATAGAGCTTGGTGCCGACATTGTTCGGCCGCCCGATCGAGGAGAACCACGCCGCGCCGCGGCGCAGGATGGTCGGAGCCACGGCGATGGACTCGACGTTGTTCACCGTGGTCGGGCAGCCGTAAAGGCCGACATTCGCCGGGAATGGAGGCTTGAGGCGCGGCTGGCCCTTCTTGCCTTCGAGGCTTTCGATCAGCGCCGTCTCTTCGCCGCAGATATAGGCGCCGGCGCCATGGTGGACGAAGATGTCGAAGTCCCAACCATGGACGTTGTTCTTGCCGATGAGGCGCGCCTCATAGGCCTGATCGACAGCCGCCTGCAGGCGCTCGCGCTCATGGATGAACTCGCCGCGCACATAGATGTAGGCGGTGTGCGCGCCCATGGCGAAGCCCGCGATCAGACAACCCTCGACCAGATGGTGAGGATCGTGACGCAGAATCTCGCGGTCCTTGCAGGTGCCGGGCTCTGACTCGTCCGCATTGACGACGAGATAGTGCGGCCGCCCGTCATTGACCTTCGGCATGAAGGACCACTTCAGGCCGGTCGGGAAGCCGGCGCCGCCGCGCCCGCGCAGTCCCGAGGCCTTCATATGTTCGATGATCCAGTCGCGACCCGCCTCCAGGATGGTCTTGGTCCCATCCCACGAGCCGCGCTTCAGCGCGCCCTGAAGGCCCCAGTCGTGCTGGCCATAGATGTTGGTGAAGATGCGATCCTTGTCGGCAAGCATGGTTCGCTCCTCAGTCCGCCTTCCCGCCGGGAGGCGGCGCCACGGGCTTTTTCGGCTTTTCGCTGTCGGCATTGCCGGCAACCTCGACCGCCTTTGCGGCCGGCGGGGCGGCAGGCGCCGGATCCGCCTTGGGCGGGGCCGGGGGCGAGGCAGGTGCTGCCGCCGGCGCGGGCGCCGCAGGCGCCACCTCACCATTGGCACGAGCGGCAATCGCCTCGCGGGCGAGGGCCAGGCCCGCGCCCTTGCCCACCATGGAGCCGTCATACAGCTCGGCCGACGTCAGAGTCGCCTGCCCGGAGACCGGCGCGGCGAAGTGGCGACCGTTCTGCGGACCGGTCGGCGGCGTCTCGCCGCGCTCGAAGGCGTCCAGAATGCGATCGAGATCGGCCGGGGTCAGGTCCTCATAGACGTCCTTGAACACCTGGACCATCGGCGCGTTGGTGCAGGTGCCGGCGCACTCCACCTCTTCCCACGAGAAGTCGCCGTTCTCGGAGAGATGGAACGGCTCGGCATGAATGCGCTTCTTGCAAACCTTCATGAGGTCTTCGGCGCCCTTGAGCATGCAGGGCGTGGTGCCGCAGACCTGGATATGCGCCTTGCGGCCGACCGGCTGGAGCTGGAACTGTGTGTAGAAGGTCGCGATCTCGTAGACGCGGATCGGCGCCATGCCCAGCATGTCGCCGACATAGCGCATCGCCGGCTCGGAAACCCAGCCGCCCGCCTGCTCCTGCGCCCGCATGAGCAAGGGAATCACCGCGCTGGCCTGCCGGCCCGCCGGGTATTTCGCGATGGTCTTCTCCGCCCATGCAAGATTCTCGTCCGTGAACGCGAAGCTCTCGGGCTGGACCTCTTTTGGCGCAAGCCTACGGACAGACATGCCGTACCCTTCCGATCGGAACGCTCACCCTGCCGGGCTCAGCGATCCACTTCACCGAACACGATGTCGAGCGAGCCGAGGATCGCCGACACGTCCGCGAGCATGTAGCCGCGGCACAGGAAATCCATCGACTGGAGATGCGCGAAGCCGGGTGCGCGAATCTTGCAGCGATAGGGTTTGTTGGTCCCGTCGGAGACCAGATAGACGCCAAACTCTCCCTTGGGCGCTTCCACGGCGGCATAGACCTCGCCGGCCGGAACATGGAAGCCTTCGGTGTAGAGCTTGAAGTGGTGGATGAGCGCCTCCATCGAGCGCTTCATCTCGCCGCGCTTCGGCGCGACGATCTTGTTGTCGACCGCCGAGACCGGGCCGCTCTCCTTCAGGAGTCGCTCGCAGCACTGGCGCATGATGTAGGCCGACTGCCGCATCTCTTCCATGCGGATGCAGTAGCGGTCGTAATTATCGCAGTTCTTGCCGATCGGAATGTCGAAGTCGAGCTCGTCATAGCACTCATAGGGCTGCGACTTGCGCAGGTCCCACGCCGCGCCGGAGCCACGGACCATCACGCCCGAAAAGCCCCACGCCCAGGCATCCTCAAGGCTGACGATGCCGATATCGACATTGCGCTGCTTGAAAATACGGTTGTCGGTCAGCAGGCCTTCAAGGTCGTCACATACCTTAAGGAAGGGATCGATCCAGGCGAGAATGTCTTCGACGAGCGCGCGCGGCAGGTCCTGGTGGACGCCGCCCGGCCGGAAATAGGCGGCGTGCATGCGCGAACCGGAGGCCCGCTCATAGAACACCATGAGCTTCTCGCGCTCCTCGAAGCCCCACAGCGGCGGGGTGAGCGCGCCGACGTCCATCGCCTGCGTGGTCACGTTGAGCATGTGGGAGAGGATGCGGCCGATTTCGGAATAGAGCACGCGGATGAGCTGGCCGCGCTTGGGCACCGTCACGCCCAGCAGACGCTCGATCGCCAGACAGAAGGCATGTTCCTGGTTCATCGGCGCAACATAGTCGAGCCGATCGAAATAGGGCACGGCCTGGGTATAGGTCTTGGTCTCGATCAGTTTCTCGGTGCCGCGATGCAGCAGGCCGATATGCGGATCGACGCGCTCGACGATTTCGCCGTCCAACTCCAGTACCAGACGCAAAACACCATGCGCGGCAGGATGTTGCGGGCCGAAGTTGATCTGGAAGTTGCGGACGCTGGGGTCAACCTTGGCGGGTGCGTTCATCTCTCGGCCCTCACCTCAGCCCGCCTTCGGGCCGCTGGCTTTCTCGTCGCCGGGGAGCACGTAATCGGGCCCCTCCCACGGCGACAGGAAGTCGAAGTTGCGGAACTCCTGGGCGAGCTTCACCGGCTCGTAGACGACGCGCTTGCGCTCATCGTCATAACGCACCTCGACGAAGCCCGTGGTCGGGAAGTCCTTGCGAAGCGGGTAGCCGTCGAAGCCGTAATCGGTCAGCAGACGCCGCAGCTCCGGATGACCGGAGAACAGGATGCCATACATGTCGTAGGCTTCGCGTTCGAACCAGAAAGCGCCGGCGAAGACGGGCGTGGCCGAAGGAACCGGCGTGGTCTCGTCGGTTTCCACCTTCACGCGAATGCGGGCGTTCAGGCTCGGCGACAGCAGGTGGTATACGACGTCGAAACGCTTCTCACGCTTGGGATAGTCGACGCCGCAAATGTCGATGAAGCTCACGAAGCGGCAGGACGGATCGTCCCGCAGGAAGGTCAGCACCTTGATGACGTCGGCCGCATCCACGACGAGGGTGAGCTCACCGAAGGCGACGACCGCGTCCTGCACGGCGTTCGGCAGCGCTTCCGACACGTGCGCCCCAAGCTCTTTCAGCGTCTCGTCCATGTCTTTCCCGTGGTCTTCAGTACCGGTGGCCGGCTTATTGATTGAGACAGACGGTGGCAGGAAGGCCGGCGCCGGCGGCGTCGGCCTCGGTCGTCAGCGTTCGATGGTGCCGGTGCGGCGGATCTTCTTCTGCAGCAGCAGAACGCCGTACAGCAGAGCTTCTGCTGTGGGCGGGCAGCCCGGAATGTAGATGTCCACCGGCACGACGCGGTCGCAGCCGCGGACCACCGAGTAGGAATAGTGGTAGTAGCCGCCGCCATTGGCACAGGAGCCCATGGAGATCACGTAGCGCGGCTCCGGCATCTGGTCGTAGACCTTGCGCAGGGCCGGCGCCATCTTGTTCGTAAGCGTGCCGGCGACGATCATCACATCCGACTGGCGCGGCGAGGCACGCGGCGCGAAGCCGAAGCGCTCCACGTCGTAGCGCGGCATGGAGACCTGCATCATCTCGACCGCGCAGCAGGCGAGACCGAAGGTCATCCACATCAGCGAGCCGGTGCGGGCCCAGTTGATGAGATCGTCGGTCGCGGTGACGAGGAAGCCCTTGTCGGCCAGCTCCGCATTGACCTCGACGAAGAACGGGTCCGTCGCGCCGATCGGCTTGCCGGTATTGGGGTCGATAATGCCCTTGGGCGCGGGGGCGACCAGCGGGCTATTCGCGGTCAATCCCATTCGAGGGCTCCCTTCTTCCACTCATAGACGAAACCGACGGTCAGCACGCCGAGGAACAGCATCATCGACCAGAAGCCGAGATTGCCCAGTTCCCCGAAGGTGATGGCCCACGGAAACAGGAAGGCGACCTCGAGGTCGAAGATGATGAAAAGGATCGACACCAGATAGAAGCGGACATCGAACTTCATGCGCGCGTCGTCGAACGCATTGAAGCCGCATTCATAGGCCGACATCTTCTCAGGATCGGGCCGGCTATAGGCCACGAGGAACGGCGCGACCAGGAGCGCGATACCGATCACCGCTGAAACGCCGATAAAAATGACGACGGGCAGATAATCCTGCAGCAGGCTGCTCATGGACGGCACCCTCCCGGTCAGCATACGTCGTCCGACGTACCATCGCAGTTGCGAAATATTCAAAGCACGCGGCAGGCTTATCCCACCGCACTAGGCGAGGCAAGGGCAACGATGCGCCTTCTTGGCACGCTGGTATACAGAATTCACAGCTTGCGCTCCAGCCGTGCACTCGTAACAGTTTGGCGACTGTGCCAACCGAGGAATTCGAGGCGCCATAGGCATTTGGCCACCAATTCTCCCGGCGACGACCTGCTCTGCGTCACGCGCACGTGGTAAAATAATATGACCGCGTTGAAGGCGGCTCTATCGGATGGTCATCCCGCCGCGCAGGCCACCCGGCTCACCCACATGCAAGCTCCATGCAAGCATGAAAGGACCGGCGAGACGTGCGGTCCGCCGGTCCCTCGTGAGAGCCTGCGATAAACGTCAGACCGCCGGGCCGTCCCCAACGTCCCCCGCGTCCAACCGTAGCGGCGCCGCGGCGGCGGCGTCCGATCCCTCGTTCATTTTGCGCAGTGCCGCGGCCTCGATGAGGGCGCGATGTTGCTCGAAGCGCGCCAGCCGATCCGACGGACTCGCGGCGGGACTGCCCTCGAGCCGGTCGAGCACCTCCCAGCTGACCCGGCACTCGATCAGATCGTGGTCCCCGCGGAAATGGAAACGGATGGAGCGGTCCTCGACGAGGTCCTCCGGCGGCTTGGCCGAGTGCGGGCGGGCCGTGTCAAGCTGTTCGGCCCTCGGCGACGCGGAACGTTGGTCGGTCATGGTAGCCTCCTTCTTGTGGCGGGCTAACCGTCCAGCCGGCAAGAAGTTCGGCCCATGGGCGGCAGCCGGCGTCGGTCCATTACAGATCCAACGCAGCGCAGGAGCAGAAAGGCCACGTCTGCGACGGGCATCGGCGGCTCAGGCTACATGGAGCGGCGGCCACCCGGCGGAACGGATCAGCCGCGCGGGCATTGATCCCCATACCTTTGACAGGAGGCTTGGATGATCATTGCCGATCAGCACGACAAGAAGGCCGCGAAGCAGAAACCCGGCGAGACCCGCCGCGAGGGACACGACGCTGCGAAGGTCCCGGAAGGCTCCGCGCGCAGTGCTCTTCCCCATGCCGGCGAGAAGATCGGTGAGGAGAGCGACACCGGCACGCGCGAGCCCGGCAAACGCTGAGGCTGCGTTGGCGGCTTCGCAGAGCGAACAGGCATCGCCGGCATCCGGCGGTGCCGAACCCGCCAGGGAAATGGCACGGCTGCGGCCAAGGATAGAAGATCCGGAAATCGACACCAGCGGTAAATGGCGGGAGTGACGGGGCTCGAACCCGCGACCTCCGGCGTGACAGGCCGGCGCTCTAACCAACTGAGCTACACCCCCAACGACCGGCCGGTGTGTTCGGCCCCGCGTCGAGTGGGGCGGGTGTTAAGGCAGGCCCCGGCGGGTGTCAAGCCGTGCCGCATTCATCCACAGCCGGATAAGCCGGAGAGGCTGAACGCGCCCCCTGTCGTCAACCCGGCAGTTGCGGGCGGCGTTTGGAGAAGGCGCTGTCTGCGAGTGCCATGGCGGCGATGAGAAGCGGCACGGAAAGGAATGTACCCGCCGGTCCCCAGAGCCAGGTCCAGAGCGCCATGGACAGGAACACGGCGAACGGATTGAGCGCCACCCGCCGGCCGACGATCAGCGGTGTCAGAAACTGGCCCTCTACGCTGGTGATGGTCAGAAAAGCCGCCGCCGGCAACAGGCCGTGAACCACTGTCGGGAAGGTAACGATGCCGGCCAGAGCCAAAATCATCGTCATCACGGCGGGGCCCACATAGGGGATATAGTTGAGCAGGCAGGCGAGCGCGCCCCAAAGCGGGGGATTCGGCAGCCCGAGCGCCCAGGTCATCAGCGTCGTGGCAATGCCGAGCCCGATATTGATGAAGGTCGCCGTGATGAGGTAGGCGCCCAGTCGCCCTTCGATTTCGCGAAACACCCGCAATGCCGCCAGCCGCGTGGTGCGCGGGCCCATTGCCTGGACGACGCGCCGCTTGATCTGGATCCGTCCGGCGAGGAAGAAGAGCAGCGACCCCACGAAGAGGATGAACTGGCCGATCACCGGCGTAACCAGGCCGAGCGCGCTTTCGAGCATCCGGGAATCGGCAATGGCGACCTTCATCGGCGGTTCCGCCACGCGGCCCAGCGATTCAACAGACTCGACGAAGGACGCAATGCTGCGCATCATCGGCTGAAAGCTGGCGAAGCGATCCTGTAAGATGCCGCCGATCTCCGGGCCGCGCGCGGTCCATTCCGCAAGCGGCGTCGCCAGCATCAGCGCGAGCCCGTAAAGACCGAAGCACAACAGGGCAACGATGACCGTGGACCCGACAGGGGTCGGGATGCCCCTCTTGCCCATTGCCTCGATAGCGGGGCCGATGACGCTGCCGATGATGACCGCGGCAACGATCGGCACCAGAACCGGGCGCGCGACGACCATGGTGGCGGATACGGCAACAATGGCAGTGGCGATAATCGCCACCTGAGTGGCGCGCTTCCAGAGGCGGTCACTGCGGTCCTGTACCGGAGGCGCACCGACGATAGCGACGGGCCGAACATCCGCCTCTTCGGTACCGCGCAACATGTTCATCATCCTTGCCCCGCCGGCGGCCATGCGCCACGAATACAAAACGTGCGCGAACAACGCCGGTTCCCGTTCGGTTAACGCACCCCAGGACGGCTTGGCCGTGGACAAATTGCGCTTTTCAGGCATTCTGCACCGCACAAGGACGGGGGGCCGGCCTGTGAATGACGGCACAGGTGCTTCCTCTCCCGTGAGGAGATTTTGATGCTGAGTCCTGCTTCAATCGTTCCCGTAATCCTGGCTGGCGGTTCCGGGACGCGCCTGTGGCCGGTATCCCGTGACAGCCTACCCAAGCAATTCCAGTCGCTTCACGGCATCAATACGCTGTATCAGGATACCTTGAAACGGGTCTCGGACCGGTCGCTCTTCACGGCGCCCATCGTGCTCACCCATGAGGACTTCCGCTTCTTCGCGCGGCGTCAGGCGGAAGACATCGGCCTGACCACCACCGTGGTTCTGGAGCCCACCCGGCGCGATTCGGGTCCCGCGCTCCTCGCCGCGGCGATGGTCGCGCAGCGTCTGGCCGGCGAAGGCTGCCTCGTTCTTGCGCTTGCCGCCGACCATGTCGTGCTGGACGAAGCGCTGTTCCTCGACGCTTGCCGCGCTGCGGCGCGCACGGCGGCCGACGGCCAGATCGTGACCTTCGGCATTACGCCGACCGAGCCGAGCACCGCTTATGGCTACATCCGTCCGGGCAGCGCCACGGGGCCTGCCGGCGCCTCCAAGGTCGACGCCTTCGTCGAGAAACCGGACAGCGCGACGGCGGCTCGCTATGTGAGCGAGGGCTATCTCTGGAACTCCGGCAATTTCCTGTTCCCCGCGAGCCTGCTGGTGGAGGAGGCCGAGCGCTTCGAGCCCGAGATCGTCGCGATGGTGCGTGAGGCGGTCGAGCTTTCGGTCGAGGACCTCGGGTTCATTCGGCTCGACGCCAAGGCCTTCGCCGAATCCCCTTCCAAGTCCATCGACTACGCGGTGATGGAGAAGACGAGCCGCGCGGCCGTCGTCGAGGGCAAGTTCCGCTGGTCGGATATCGGTAGCTGGGATGCCCTGCGCGCCCTCGAGCCGGGTGACGCCGCGGGCAACGTGACGCACGGCCCCGTGACCCTGCTGGATTCGACGAACAGCTATGTCCACACGGATGGCCCGCTCATCGCGGCGGTCGGCGTGGAGAATCTTGCCGTGGTCGCGACCGAGGACGCGGTGCTCGTGATGCCCGCTTCGCGCTCGCAGGACGTGAAGGCGCTGGTCTCCAAGCTCAAGAGCGACCGGCACAATGCTGCCAGCGAACATCTGAAGGCGCACCGCCCCTGGGGCACCTACCAGACCATCTGCCGCGGCGAGCGTTTCCACGTAAAGAAGATCGTCGTCGAGCCCGGCGGTCGGCTGTCGCTCCAGAAGCACTATCACCGCGCCGAGCACTGGATCGTGGTGAAGGGTACCGCTGAAGTTACGTTGGACGGAAAGGTGTTCGAGGTTCGCGAGAACGAATCGACCTATCTGCCTCTGGGCGGCGTCCATCGCCTCGCCAACCCCGGCAAGATCCCGCTGGAGCTGATCGAGGTGCAGACCGGCTCCTATCTGGGCGAGGACGACATTGTGCGTCTGGAAGACGTCTACAACCGCAACTGAGACAGCCGGCCGGCGGGGGCTGCTTGCACTCCCGCTGCGCTTCCATTTCGCAGCATCCATTGC
>JAEZMI010000332.1 GCA_023414975.1 Pseudomonadota bacterium
ATCAAGGCGCGCTATCCGAACGACAAGACCGGCCAGATCAACACGCTGCTGGGCAAGAACCCTCTGCTGTTCGACCGCTATCTGTCGGACGCCATCGAGGTGGACGTGGATTGCCTTGCGGACGGCAAGGACACGTTCATCTGCGGGATCATGGAGCACATCGAGGAAGCCGGCATCCATTCGGGTGACTCGGCGTGCTCCCTGCCGCCCTATTCGCTCAGCCCGGCCATGATCGCCGAGCTGGAGGCGCAGACCCGCAAGATGGCGCTGGCGCTTCAGGTCGGCGGCCTGATGAACGTGCAATACGCCATCAAGGACGGCGCGATCTATGTGCTCGAGGTTAACCCGCGCGCCTCGCGCACCGTGCCCTTCGTCGCCAAGGTGATCGGCCAGCCCATCGCCAAGATCGCGGCGCGCGTGATGGCGGGCGAGAGCCTCGCCTCCTTCGGCCTCACGCCCTTCACCGGGGACCATGTCGCGGTGAAGGAAGCGGTATTCCCCTTCGCCCGCTTCCCCGGCGTCGACACGGTGCTCGGCCCGGAGATGCGCTCGACGGGCGAGGTGATGGGCCTCGACAAGTCCTTCGCGGTCGCGTTCGCCAAGAGCCAGCTCGGCGGGGGCACCAAGGTGCCGACCTCCGGCACGGTGTTCATCTCGCTGCGCGAGGACGACAAGCCGCGCATCCTCGACACGGCGCGGATGCTGGTCGCGCTCGGCTTCAAGATCATCGCGACCTCGGGCACGCAGCGTTTCCTCGCTGAGCACGGCATCGAGAGCGACAAGATCAACAAGGTGCTCGAAGGGCGTCCGCACATCGTCGATTCGATCAAGAATGGCGGCGTGCAGCTGGTCTTCAACACCACGGAAGGGGCGCAGGCCCTGGCGGATTCCCGCTCGCTGCGACGCGCGGCCCTCTTGCACAAAGTGCCGTATTACACCACGCTATCCGGAGCCATCGCGGCGGCCCGCGGGATCAAGGCCTATATCGGCGGCGATCTGGAAGTGCGGGCCCTGCAGGACTATTTCAACTCCGTGCGTTCCTGACCCCGCCCAGCGGGCGTTCTCGAACGGACGCGCACGACGAACAATCGAGCCTGTCGCGGACGGCCTGCCGACCCCCCGGTCGATAGGCCCCCGCGGGGGCTCCATTTGCTTTTGGGAGGTCAGAAAAAGACCATGGAAAAGATCCCGATGACCGCCGGCGGCCACGCCGCGCTCGAGGCCGAACTCAAGCACCGCCAGCAGTCGGAGCGGCCGCGCATCATCGAGGCGATCTCCGAAGCCCGCGCTCATGGCGACCTCTCCGAGAACGCGGAGTACCATGCGGCCAAGGAACAGCAGGCGCTCAATGAAGGGCGGATCGCCGAACTCGAGGACAAGCTGTCGCGCGCCGAGATCATCGACGTGGCCAAGCTGACCGGCGACGTCGTGAAGTTCGGCGCCACGGTGACGCTGATCGACGAGGACACCGAGGAAGAACGCGTGTGGCAGATCGTCGGCGACATGGAAGCCGACGCCAAAGCCGGCCGCATCTCCATCTCCTCGCCGATGGCGCGGGCGCTGATCGGCAAGAAGCGCGGCACCTCGGTGGAAGTGGTTACGCCCAAGGGCGCCCGCTCCTACGAGATCGCCAGCGTGCGCTTCGCCTGATCGGCATTCGCTGACGGCGCGCCCGGCGCGAGCCCCCGCATGACCGACCGCCCCCCCTCCCCCGACGCTTCGCCCGAATTGCGGGCTGAATCGTGGCCCGACGGCATCGTTGCCGTCGCGCCGAGCTTCAAGAAGCGCTTTTCGGGCGTGGTGGCGACGGTCATCGGCGTCGTGCCGGCGCAGGCCAGACGCATCCCCATCCGCGCGCTCGGGCCACTGCCGGCCAGCGTGCCGCAGATCGGCTGGGGCGCCTTTCGCCTCGGCAGCTGGCGCCGCCCCACCGGGCGGCGCTGGCGCATCTGGCACGCGCGGCGGGACACCGAAATGCTGTTCGGCCTGCTGCTGCGGGACGTGCTGCGCCAGCCCTGGAAGCTCGTCTTCACCTCGGCGGCGCAGAAGCGGCACGGGCCCTTCCTCCGCTTCCTCATCGGCGCGATGGACCGCGTGATCGCCACCTCGCCGCAGGCCGCGTCCTATCTCGACGTGCCCTCCACCGTGGTGATGCACGGTGTCGACACCGAGCGCTACCGTCCCGCGCCGGACAGGGCCGCCGCTTGGGCGGCGACCGGGCTGCCGGGGCGCTACGGCATCGGCGTGTTTGGCCGCGTACGCTACCAGAAGGGACAGGATCTGTTCGTGGAGGCGATGGCCGAGCTGCTGCCCCGCCACCCCGACTGGACGGCGGTGGTGATCGGCCTCTCCACGCCCTCCGAGCAGCCCTTCCTGAGCGGGCTGAAGGCCCGCATCGCCGCCGCGGGGCTGGAGCAGCGCATCATTATTCTCGGCGAACAACCGATCGATAAAATGCCGGACTGGTTCGCCTGTCTGTCCATCGCGGTCATTCCGGCGCGCTGGGAAGGTTTCGGTCTCGTGCCCATCGAGGCGATGGCGAGCGGCACACCGGTGGTCGCCGCCCGCTCCGGCGCCGCGCCCGATCTCGTGAAGGATGGCGCGACCGGCCACCTCGTCCCGGTGGACGATCAGGGCGCCCTCACCGCCGCCATTGCCAAACTGATGGCGATGGAAACGCCCGCTCGGGAGGCGGTAGGCCGCGCGGCCCGCGCCCATGTGCTGGCGGAGTACTCGATCGAGCGCGAGGCGCAGAAGATCAATGCGGTTTATGAGGAAATCTGGGCCGGCTAGCCGACCCCGCCGCGCCCCGCGAAGGCCGCGCGGGTGCCCTCAAGCCCCCGCTTCCAATAGTCCCGCACCCAGTCCACCGGCCCGAAGCCCGGCCGCATCCTCGTGCCCCAGGCCGTGGCATCGTCACGGGCGACATCGATGGGCTTGGGCACGCCATGGAAAACCACAAGCGCCGCCTTGCGCGGCGGACGGATGCGGGTGAACAGAAAGTTCAGCGGGAAGTGCGGCACGAGGTGCCGGCGGAATGACACCGCGAAATCCGGCGGCAGATAATGACAGTTGCGCGCCTTGATGCCGATGTAGCGCTGGTCGTTCTTGGCGATGACATAGGCCGCCTCGGGATTGGCCATGGCCTCGAGATAGAGATGGTCCTGCTCGCCCGGCCGCCAGGCGACCATGGAGCTCTGCGCCCCGCGATCCGGCCGCATCGACACCGGCAGAAGTTCCCACACATTCGGGTTCCACTCGCGCAGGACGTGCAGGCCCGGAATGGAGCGGATATGGGCGAGTATGGGGTCGAAAGAGCGCAGGATCACCACGTCCAGATCGAGGAAAACCGCGAGATCGACCCCCTTAAGCAGCCCCGGCGTGAACATGCCGAGCTTCGGCCAGCAGCCGCCCCAGCGCAGGTTGAGCGCGCCGGTGGCGAGAAGGTCCGCCACCTCCACCTCAGGCCGAAGCCCGTCCGGCCGATCCGTCAGGCAGATGAAGCGGAAGGGCTCGCTCACATGATCGCGCACGCCCTGGTAGAGCACGTTCACATCCTCCGCCGGGTAGGCCTCGCCCCATTTCAGGCAGATGAAGGCGAGACTCATGAGGCACTCCGGGGAATGACGCCGTGTTCGCGAAGGAAGGGCGCGATCGCGTGCGCGATGGCCTCCCGCGCATCCTCAGACGGAGGAGCGAGGCGGGTCAGCGTGGCGGCGAAGCGTTCCGGCGTCACGCTCGCCATGGGCAGGATCGCAAGGCTCGCGCCTTCGAGGCGCGGACCGGCCATGCCGGCGATCACCTCATTCGCATAGGCTTTGTGGACGCAGTGCGATTTGAGCGCCAGGACCGGCCGCCGGGCGGCCAGCCCTTCGGCCAGCATGGACATGGAATCCTCGGTGACGACAAGCGCGTCCGCCCCGAACAGATCGCGCACCGAGCCTGCCCCGGTGGCGCGGTAGTCGATCAGCCGGGCAAGGGCGCCAGCCTGCGCGAGCGCCTTGAAACGGTCGGCCACCGCGTCGGGCGTGCGGCGGGAGGTGGAGACCTGCCAGCGCACGCCGAAGCGCGCCGCGACGGCGGGTACGAGGGCGATCAGCGCGTCCCATTCATCCTGCGGGAATTCCCGGCGATAGGCCGAACCACCGACCAGCAGGGACAGGGTGGCGCCGTTGAGGTCTTCCGGCCGGGTGAGCCGGCGCGGAGAGGGATACATGTCCGGATCGACCGTGCAGGGGATCGGCGCCAGCACCGCGCCGGGGTCCCCCGCCTGCCGGGGCGAAGCAACGAGGCTGAGCACCTTCGGCCCGGTGCGGTAGCCGCCGATGGGGCCGCTGAAGATGAGGGGGGCATCGAAATGACGCGACAGGAGCAGCCCAGCGGCGATGGTGGGCCAGCCTGAGCCGACGATGACATCGGGTCGCTCAAGGCGCGGGAGATCGATCCCGAACATCGCCTTCAGCCAGAACCGCGCGTCATGCGCCAGGCGGCGCAGGATGAATTTGCGGGCATCGCTGGTCGCCCAGCGGGCCGGGCGCACCTCGAGCCGCGCGGCGTGAACCGGGGTCAGGCGTGCCAGCGCGAGTGCCACGCCCTCGGCCTGATGAAAATGGCCGGGCTTCACGTCCCGCAGGATGAGCACGCGGGTCACGCGGGCGCGCTCCCATGGCGCGAAACATCAGCGAGAGCATGAGCGCTCATGGTCTCGGCGAGCGCATGGGCGCTCGTGGTTGCGGTGAGCGCATGGGCGCTCATGGGGCGGCGATCTCCATCGGCACCACCGCCGCGTCCTTGGTCTGCTTGAGCGTGAGCGCCGTCTTCACATTACGCACATTGGGCGCGCCGGTGAGTTCCAGAACGAAGTTCTGAAACGTCCGCAGATCGGGCGCCACGCAGAGCAGGATGAAATCCGTCTCGCCCGACAGCATCCAGCAGGCGCGCACCAACGGCCAGCGCTCCACCTGATCCGCAAAGGCGGTGAGATCGGCTTCCGCCTGACTGACGAGATGCACCATGGCGAAGGCCATCAGGTCGAAGCCGAGCTTCTTCTCGTCGAGCAGGGCGCGGTAGCCCTTGATGATGCCCTCTTCCTCCAGCGCGCGCACGCGGCGCAGCGAAGGCGGGGCCGAGATGCCGACACGCTGCGACAATTCCACATTGGTGATGCGACCGTCACCCTGGAGCTCGCGCAGGATGTTCCAGTCGATCGTGTCGATGCGTCGAACCACGCCGGGTCTCCGGTTGGGTTGGGGCCGCCACGGGGGCGGCCAGCAAAGCAGCTCGCAAGCGGCCAGCGGCGCCGGCCGCCACGTGCAGGTGTCTCTCTCGCCTCGCAATTATCTTGCGCGCACGCCCCGCGCAATGTTCCCTCTGGAAAACTAAAGGATAGCGTCGGCGCAACCCATGCCCTTCTTGCGGAGGATGCCCCGAGTCCCTACATTTTCGCATGGCTGACGGCTGGCGGGTCGGTAGAGTCCGGCCGCGCCTGTCTGGCCTGATTTTACCGCGGCCGCGGGGGCTTTCCCCGCGCCGGAACTCGAGCGAGCCTCCCATGTCCTCGGCGTCCACCTCCAGCCCCCACCACGTCAAGGTGCTCATCATCGGTTCCGGGCCGGCGGGTTACACCGCCGCCGTCTATGCCGCGCGCGCCATGCTGGAGCCGGTGCTGATCCAGGGAATCCAGCCGGGCGGCCAGCTCACCATTACGACCGATGTCGAGAACTATCCCGGCTTCGCCGATCCGATCCAGGGCCCGTGGCTGATGGAACAGATGCAGGTGCAGGCGGAGAAGATGGGCACCCGCATCGTCACCGACATCGTGACCAAGGCGGACTTCTCCAGCCGTCCCTTCCGGCTCGAGACCGATTCCGGCGCGGTCTGGATCGCCGAAACGGTGATCCTCGCGACGGGCGCGCAGGCGCGCTGGCTGGACCTGCCCTCCGAGCAGGCCTATCGCGGCCACGGCGTCTCCGCCTGCGCCACCTGCGACGGGTTTTTCTATCGCGGCAAGGAGGTTTTCGTGATCGGCGGCGGCAATACCGCGGTCGAGGAAGCGCTGTTCCTCACCAATTTTGCCGCCAAGGTGACGGTGGTCCACCGTCGGGACAGCTTTCGGGCCGAGCGCATACTTCAGGAACGCCTGTTCGCCCACCCGAAGGTCGAGGTGGTCTGGAACGCGGCGCTCCATGAGGTGAAGGGTCAGGACGAGCCCACCAAGGTAACCGGCGTCGTACTGAAGGACGTCAACACTGGCGCGCTCACCGAGCGCCCGGCCGACGGCGTTTTCATTGCCATCGGCCATGCGCCGGCGACCGATCTCGTTCAGGGTCAGCTCAAGCTGAAGCCCTCGGGCTATGTCTGGACCGCGCCCCACTCCACCCAAACCTCCGTGGAGGGCGTTTTCGCCGCTGGCGACGTCGCCGACGACATTTTCCGCCAGGCGGTCACGGCCGCGGGCATGGGCTGCATGGCCGCGCTGGAGGCGGAGCGCTTCCTCGCCGCCCGCGAGCCGCTCGCGCAGGCGGCGGAATGAGGATGCTCTGAACGATGGACAACAAGGCGAACCGCGCGCGCGATATGGACTGGGACAAGCTGAAGGTCTTCCACGTCGCGGCGGAGGCGGGCTCCTTCACCCACGCGGGCGAGGCGCTCGGGCTCTCCCAATCCGCGGTGAGCCGACAGGTCTCGGCGCTGGAGCAGGAACTCAACATCCCGCTGTTCCACCGCCACGCGCGCGGGCTGATCCTGACCGAGCAGGGCGACCTGCTCTACCGCACCGCGCACGAAGTCTTCATGAAGCTGGAGGCGGCGCGGGCCAAGCTCACGGACAGCCGCGAAAAGCCGAACGGCGAACTGCGCGTTACCACGACCATGGGTCTCGGCACCCATTGGCTGACGGCCCGCATCGGCGAGTTCCTCGAGCTCTATCCGGACATCCGCATCACGCTGATCCTGACCGATGACGAACTCGATCTCGCGATGCGCGAGGCGGACGTGGCCATTCGCCTGCGGCAGCCTGTGCAGCCGGACCTGATCCAGCGCAAACTGTTCACCGTGCATTTCCATGCCTTCGCCTCGGCCGAGTATCTCAAGCGCAACGGCCACCCGCGCACGCTGGACGAGCTTGAGAAGCACCGCATCATTCTGCTCGGCGGTCCCATCCCCTCCTATTTCCAGGGCCTGAACTGGCTGGAGCGCGCCGGGCTGGAAGACGGGCAGGAAGGGCGCACGCCCTCGCTCTCGGTGAACAATGTCCTCGGCCTCAAGCGGGCCGTGGAGCGCGGCGTCGGCATCGGCATCGTGCCCGACTACCTGCTGGAAGATTCCGCCACGCTGGTGCAGCTTTTCCCAGAGCGGACGACGCCGACGCTAGAAGCCTATTTCGTTTACCCGCAGGAAATGCGTTCGGTCGCACGCATCCAGGTGTTTCGCGACTTTCTCGTCGCCAAGGCGCAACGCTGGAATTTCTGACGGAGCCGGCGCTGTTTAAGGGGCGGCCGCCACCAGCGCCTCCGCGACCTCGCGGGAGAGGAACATCGCCGCGTAGGACCACCCCGCGTCGCTGTCCGCCCGAAACGTGACCGCCCGGTCGAGCACCATATGGCCGCTCGATGTTTGCAAAACCGACACCCGCATCAGTGCCACCTTTTCGCCGATACGGCGGACATTGCCCGCCAGGACATGAGTTGCGCCCGCGGAATGGGCCCGACGCCGCAGGTCCTCAACGCCGGCCGCATCGAAACGGCAGCCCCCTTTGCACCCCATGAAGACGGTGGCGATCACGCCTCCTTCGGCTACTTCGGACAGGATCGCCGATGTCACCGCGTTGGAGCGGGCTTTGTCCTCCGCCGGACTGCTTCCCGCACCGGCGGAATCAACCAGCCCGATATCCACGAAGGCGAGCACAGGCGGCGCCGACAATTCACGGTCGTCAGCAAATCCGACGGTGGGCGCGCCGAAAACGGCCGCAGACAAGGGCAGGCAGACAAGGACAATACTCGCCGCGACGCGAAGGGCTGCGGGCGCAAGGGAACGCAGGATTAGCCGCAGCCACGGCACATCGACAAGCACAGCCACATAATCTCCCCGGGCAGGGCTTCGACCGGCGACCACGCTAGCTCTACGGACGAAGCAAGGCCACAGGTATCAGAGCCCGGATTGGGCATAGCAAATACCAGTAACCGGTATGTGACACGGCCATGCATATCGACATGCCTGCTATGCAGGCAGATTTTATTGCAGTTGCCTGAAGATTGACCATATGAAGGGCCGACACCGAATGCAGCGATGCTTCGGCTGTTCCCCTCTGGAAGGTTCGCCGCTTCAGGCGGCGAGACTCGGCCGGGCTCTTCGTGAGCCCGGCTTTTTTCTGTCTGGCCAGGCGCGCCTCACATAAACAGCTTCTCGCCCTTCATGTCTTTGTAGAGACCTGCCACCTGCTCGGCATAGCCGTTGTACAGCAGCGTCGGCCGACGTTCGCCCGTGCCGATATCGCGCTCGCTTGCCTGGCTCCAGCGGCGGTGCGGCACTTCCGGGTTCACATTGGCCCAGAAGCCGTATTCCGAACCCTGCACCTGCTCCCACAGCCCCACCGGCCGCTCCGCGACGAAGGAGATGCGCACGATCGACTTCACCGACTTGAAGCCGTACTTCCACGGCACGGCGAGACGCAGCGGCGCGCCGAACTGGTTCGGCGCCGGCTTGCCGTAGACGCCGGTCACGAAGAAGGCGAGATCATTGGTGGCCTCGGCCATGGTGAGGCCGTCGACATAAGGCCAGGGATACACGAACCCGTTCTGCGCGGGCGCCACCTTCGGGTTCACGAAGGTTTCCATGCGGATGTACTTCGCCCCGGACAGCGGGCGCGCCCAGGCGACGAGTTCCCGCACCGGGAAGCCGGTCCACGGCACCGCCATCGACCAGGCCTCGACGCAGCGGTGGCGGTAGAGGCGTTCCTCCAGCGGCATCGCACGGATGATGTCGTCGATCCCGACCTCGCGCGGCTGCTCGACCAGGCCGTCGATCTTCACGGTCCACGGCCGGCGCGGCATACGGGCGGCAAGGTCGGCGATCTGATAATTGCGCCGCTCCGAACCGAACTCGTAGAAATTATTATAGTTGCCGGAGACATCTTCCGGCGTGACCGGCCGGTCGAGCGTGAAGGCATCGTTGCGCTTGGCTGGGTAAAGATCCTTGGTCGGATCGGCTGCGGGATCGCCCACCGCCTGCGCCTGCGCGGACGGCCCGCCGAGGCTGGCACCGAGGCCGGCGAGTGCCAGCAGGCCGGCACCGCCGCCGAGGAGATGGCGGCGGGAGAGGTAGACGGATTCGGGTGTGGCGGCGCTCTCCGGCAATTCCCACGAGCGGCGGCGGCGGATGAACATGGCGGGTCTCCCTCTGGCGAGGCCGGTTGGCCTGTACAGAATACGCCACCCATGGCCCCCTCATTTCACCGCGCGCCATCAACTGCGCGTGCGCTGCGCCCCCTAACGAAAAAGCCCGGCACAAGGCCGGGCTTCGACGCAACACGTGCCGCCCGGGCTCACTGCGGGCGGAGCGTCAGATCACCCACGCCGAGCGCGAGATTCACCCCTGTCTGGCCTTCCACGCTGACAGGCTGAAGGGCGATGGTCTTGTTCGAGCCACCCACCAGCACGTTGCCGCCAACGCCGAGGCCGAGCGCCACACTGCCGGAGACGCCCGCATAGCTGCCGGCGAGATCGGTCGAGCGCACGGCGCGGGTCGGCGCCAGCACGGTCCAGACCAGCGCGTTGCGGCCGGTCACGCCGATGTCGAGGCCCCAGCGACGGATGGTGCCCTCATAAGCGTATTTGCGGCCGCTCGGCGTGTTCAGCACGCAGTTCAGCGTGCGCTTGGAGCCGATGATGTAGCTCACCGACTTGGAGCCCCGGCATTCCAGCACGCCGGCCTGCACGCGCCCAGACTGGGCGGCGGCGGGGGCCGCGAAGAGCCCGCTGACGCCGGCGGCGAGAGCGGCGGCGAGAAGACCATGCGAGAGAACATTACGGATCATTTTTACTCTCCCTTATGCGCTAAACCGGCCTTGAGGCCGGTGTCCCGCGAGTGCGGAGGGTGGCCCCCCCGGGGCCCCCCCCCCCCGCCCCCGGGGCAGGGACCCGCG
>JAEZMI010000018.1 GCA_023414975.1 Pseudomonadota bacterium
CCCCGGCGCTTGGTTCGCCATCCGCGCGCGCTTCGCGGCCGACGCGGCGAAGCTGCCAGCGGCGAAGCTCTATGTCGTGACCTCGCCGGATGGGGTAATCGCCCGCCTGGCCGCCCGCGAACTCGCGGCGGCAACGGGGACGCCGGTGACGGTGCTGGCCGGCGGAACCGCCGCATGGGAGGCCGCGGGCTTCGCCTTGGAAGCCGCGCCCGAACGCCTCGCCTCCCCGCCGGAAGATGTCCTGCTCAAGGCCTTCGAGCGTCGGGAAAAGCGGGATGACGCGATGCGCGACTATCTGCAATGGGAGCTCGACCTCGTCGCACAGGTTCGCCGTGACGGCACCATCCAGTTCCGCCTTTGATCTATCGGAAGACATCGCTATGAGCTCTGGAACCAACCGCCCGCTCACCGGCAAGGTCGCCCTCGTCACCGGCTCGGCGCGGCGCATAGGCCGCGAGAGCGCCCTTCTGCTGGCGCGCGAGGGCGCGCATGTTGTGGTGCATGCCAAATCGTCCAAGGACGAGATCGAGGCCGTCGCGGCCGAGATCCGCGCCGAGGGCGGCAGCGCCTCGGCGCTGCTGGCGGATATTTCGGTGGAAGCCGAGGCCCGGCATCTCGTCGAGAGCATCGTCAACGAGATTGGCAGCCTCGACATCCTCGTGAACAACGCCGCCGTGCGCGGCGAGAAGCCGTTCACGGAGCTCGATCTCGCGACCTTCCGCGCGGTTTATTCGGTCACGGTCGAAGGGGCCTTCCTCGTCACCCGCGCAGCCGTGCCCTCGATGATCCGCGGCGGCTTCGGGCGCATCATCACCATTGGCGGGGTGAGCGCGCATTCCGGGGTGTTCCACCGCGTCCATGTCGCCACCGCCAAGGCGGCGCTGGTCGGCTTCACGAAGGCGCTGGCCGTCGAGCTGGGCGAGCATGGCATCACCGCCAACATCGTGGTGCCCGGCCGCATCGGTGGCGCGCGCTCCAAGACCTCCGGCGCCGGCGGCGCCTTTCCGGGCGGCGGGCATCTCGTGGTCGGTCATGAAGGCACGCCGCGCAATGTCGCCGAGTTCGTGCGCACCCTGGCCATGCCCACGGGCGACTTCATCACCGGCCAGACCATTCATGTGAATGGCGGCATGTATCTGCCGTGAGGCGACGCGTGCCGGCGAACCGGCACGCGCGTCATTCTCGGTCAAAGGCCCGGAAACGCACCAGCGCCGGCTGGTCGACGCCGCTGCGGAATTCGAGGCGCTCGGTGACCCAGTTCTGCATGCCGCCCGCCAGGGTAAGCACCAGTCGCCCGGCATTTGGCCCGAACTCGGCCGCCGCCAGAGCGGCGATGCGGCCCTCCCATGAGGTCATGATCACCGGCCTCTCTCCCGGCACGTAGCGGCACACGCGACGATAGGGCGGGGCCGGCTCCAGAACGAAGCCTAGGCATGCCCGAGCGGAAATACGTCCTGATCTTCCCCCGGTACTTTGGGCGGTTCCTCCACCGCGGCCGGTGGATCGAGGGAATAATTCCAGTTCGGCTAAGGCATGCTCGCCGGGATTTCGACGTTGTCGCCAAGGGGCACTCGTGAACCGGCCAAGCCCGCACATTAACCGGCCAAGCCTGCACATTCCCTTTCTCCGGGCGGCCTGCCTCTGGGCGCTGGTGGCGAGCGCGTCTTTGGCGGCGGTCGGCATGGTCGCCTCCGCCACGCCCGCCCCGACCCCTTCGACTCCCCTGCGCATCGGCGTCACCCATCTGCCCGCCAAGGCTGATGTTCCCGCGGCGCGGGTCTACACCGAGGACAGCTTCGATCTCGATCTCGCCGCCGAGATCGGCCGGCGGCTGGGCCGACCGGTGGTGCTGGTCGATACCGGCCATGAGGAGGCACCAGATACGCTTATCGGCGGCCGGGTCGATGCGCTGGTGCTCCGGTTGCCGGAAGGCACCACTGACCTGCCCGCGCTCGATGTGCTGCCGGCGGGCTATAGCTCGTCGCTGACGGTAGCGATGCGCACCGATACATCGGTGAGGCGCTGGGAAGACCTCGCCGGCCGCACGGTCTGCGTGGCGCAGGCCAACCAGCAGGCCCAGCTGCTGGCCCGAAGCCTCGGTGCCACGGTGGTGGTGCAGCCGGTTCCCGCCTTGTCGCTCATGCGCGTGCGAACCGGGGAGTGCGACGCGGCGCTTCACGACGAAACCACGCTCACGGCGCTCTTCGCCGATCCCGAATGGAAGAAGTTCTCCGCCACCCTGCCCCCGCGCGACGCCACAGAGCTCGCCGTGGTGCTGCCGCGCACAGGCGGGCCCGAGGCAGAGGCCCTGCGGGCGGCCATTCCCACCGGTGACCACCCGTTCTGGGAAGCGCGCGTGGCGCAATGGGCGCGGGATGTCGCGCTGGAAGTCTATCTTGATCAGGATGCCCCCGATTGCCACTGAATCGTCGAACCCTCATCGCCACCGTCGCGGCCGGACTCATCGCCGTGCCCCCATCCCTGGCCGCGCCGTCGTCCGCCGGCCCCGCCGTTGCGGGCACCGCGCCGACCAATCCTGAACGCTTCGTTCTGACCACCCATGATGGACGCCCGCTGAGCGATGCGGATCTGCGCGGGCGCCCCTATGCCCTGTTCTTCGGCTTCACCCACTGCCCGGAGATATGCCCCACCGCGCTGTTCGAGCTGACGCAGGTGCTGGGAGAGCTGGGGCCCGCAGCCGACAGGCTCGGCGTTTTCTTCGTCACCGTCGACCCCGAACGCGACACCCCCGAACAGCTCGCCCTCTATCTCAGCTCGTTCGACCCGCGCATCGTCGGCCTCCACGGCAGCGCGGAGGCGACCGCGCGGGCAGCCGGCGCGTTCAAGGCCACCTATCGACGGATTCCGACTGAAGGCAGCGACTACACGATGGAGCACACGGCGCTGATCTTCCTCGTCGACCGCGAGGGGCGCTATTTCGACCGCATCGACTACCGGGCGCCGCATGAGGAGCAGGTCGCACGCTTCCGGCGCCTTCTGGCGGCGCCGTGACGGAAGGCGCGCCCTCGCCTGCCTCCCGACGCCGGCGCTTGCGGCTCGCAATTCTCGTCGCGGCCTGCGGGCCTATGGCAGCGTCCGTCACGGGGCCCGCGGAACGCCCGCCAGATCTGCGCGGTCTCTACGCCCGCCCTCCCGCGGCCTGGCCGCCGGCTTCGGTCGACACGACCGTCGCCTTTGTCGAACTCGGCGCATTGAAGCGCCACCCGCCCCCCGATGAGCCGCAGCGCCGGCTCGGAGAACGGCTGTTCCACGATCCCCGCCTGTCGGCCTCCGGCACCATGAGCTGTGCCACCTGCCACAATCCGGCGCAGGGTTGGTCCAATGCGCAGCCGCTGCCGACGGGCGCGCCGCTCGCCGGGCGGCACGTTCCCGCGCTATCTGGCGTCGGCTATCGCGCCAGCTTCGGCTGGGACGGCGCCGCCCCATCACTCGCCCGGCAATCGCTCCGGCCGCTGCTCGATCCGAACGAGATGGGCAACCCTGACCTGCCCAGCGTGGCGGCGCGCCTGCGCGCGGACCCGGCCTATGCGCCGCTCGCCAAGGCCGCCTTTGGCGAGGCTCAGATGAACGTCGCCGGCCTCATCGAGGCTCTCGTCGCCTTCCAGTCCGGCCTTGAAGAGGAGACGCGCTTCGACCGTTTCGCCCGCGGCGAGACGCGCGCGCTGACCGATCAGGAGATCCATGGTCTGCACCTGTTTCGCACCAAGGCGGGCTGCGCTAACTGCCATCACGGGCCGCTGCTGACCGATGAGGGCTTCCACAATCTCGGCCTCGCGGCGCCGGGCGAGCCGCGCGAGGACCTCGGGCGCTGGCGGGTGACCGGGCGCGATGACGATGCCGGACGCTTCCGCACGCCCAGCCTGCGCCATGTTGGGCGCACCGCGCCCTACATGCACAGTGGCCTGTTCCCGACGCTGGAGGGGGTCGTCAATTTCTACGCGCGGGGCGGCGGCGATGTGCCTACGCGCAGCTCGGCGGAGGGGCGAGATCCGCGCCATCGCGCGGCCGCACGAATCGATCCGCTGGTGAGGCCCCTGGCGCTCGACGCCGACGAAAAGGCCGCACTCGTCGCCTTTCTGAACACTCTATAAAATACTTTTTCTATAGATTTAATTGACATAAAGCGCGACGAGTGATGAGCTTGGCGTCTTGTCACAGTTGCCATTCGCGCCGCACACGAGGTGCAAGCTCATGAGCCATCCGCGTCAGCTCTCCTTGAACGTCTTCGTCTATCCCGGCGGCCATCATGAAGCCGCGTGGCGCTATGAGGGCACGGACACGGCGCGCCTTCTCGACATCACCTATTATCAGGAGCTGGCGCGGAGGGCCGAAGCCGCTCACTTCGACGCCCTGTTCTTCGCCGATGGGCCCGTGCTGGCGGACAATATCCGCTACGCCGCCCGCTTCCGGGTGGAGCCGATCACCTGGCTGTCCGCGATCGCGGCCGCCACCTCGCATATCGGGCTCATCGCCACCGCCTCCACCTCCTATTACGAGCCCTACAACCTCGCACGCCTCTTCGCCTCGCTCGACCACATCAGTGGCGGGCGCGCCGGCTGGAACATCGTCACCACCTCGGCCGCGCAGGCGGCGCAGAATTTCGGCCTCAGCGAGCACCCCGTTCATGCGGAGCGCTATGAGCGCAGCCGCGAGTTCGTCGAGGTCGTCACCAAGCTGTGGGACAGCTGGGAAGACGGAGCCGTCATCGCCGATCAGGCGAGCGGGCTCTTCGCCGACGACGCCCGCATCCACTCCATCGAGCACATCGGCAGGCACTTCAAAGTGCGCGGGGCGCTGAACACGCCGCGCACGCCGCAGGGCCGGCCGGTCTATGTCCAGGCCGGCTCCTCCGAGGACGGGCGTTCCTTCGCCACGCTCTATGCCGAAGCGATCTTCACCGCCCACCAGACACTGCCGAGCGCCCAGGCCTTCTACGCCGACATCAAGCGCCGCGCGGTCGCGCTCGGCCGGCAGCCGGAGCACATCAAGGTGCTGCCGGGCCTCAGCCCCTTCATCGGCTCCACCCAGGCAGAGGCCGATGCGCTGGAAGCCGAGTTCAACGAACTGATCCAGCCGGAATATTCACTCGACCAGCTCAAGCGGATGACGGGCATCGACCTTCACGGCCACAGCCTTGATGGGCCGTTTCCGCGCCATCTGCTGGACCTTGACGGCGCCATCGGCACCGCGAGCCGTTTCCAGCTCATCGTCGACATCCTCGACCGCGAGAACCCGACCATCCGCCAGCTCATCAACCGGCTCGCCGGGGCGCGCGGCCATTTCGTCATCGCCGGCACGCCCGAGCGCATCGCCGACGAGATCCAGCTCTGGTTCGAGAACGGCGCGGCAGACGGCTTCAACATCATGCCGCCGTGGCTGACCGGCGGCTTCGACATCTTCGCCGAAGAGGTCGTGCCGATCCTGCGCCGCCGGGGCCTGTTCCGCAGGAAGTACAGCGGCGCGACCCTGCGCGACCATTTTGGCCTGCCGCGTCCGGAAAGCCGCTTCTCCCGCGCCGTGCGGGCCAGCGCCTGACGCCATGACCGGAACGGGGCACGCGAAGCTGGTCATCATCGGAGGCGGTTTTGCCGGCGCGGTGACGGCGCTCAAGACCATCACCAGCGCCCCCGGTGGGCTCGACATCGTCATCGTCGAGCCGTCGGCCCGGCTCGGGCGCGGCATCGCCTACGCCACCGGCGAGGGCGATCATGTGGTCAATGGCCTTGCCGGCAGTTTCGCGCTCGATCCCGATCGGCCGGAGCATTTTCTCGACTGGCTCTCCGCCAAGGTTGCCGCTGGCTTGTGGGCGCCGCCGGCCGGAACGCCGCTCGCCGGCTCGTCGCCGCCGCGCCAGCTCTATGGCGCCTATGTCGAGGAGGTGCTGACGGCAGCGCTCCGCGACACGCGCGGGCGGGTTCGGCTGGAACACCGGCGCGACCGGGCGGTCGACATCGCTGACGGCGCTGTGATCCTCGCCTCGGGCGAACGGCTCGCGGCGGGCGCGGTCGTGCTGGCAACCGGTCTATTTCGGCGCGAGCCGGCGATTGCCGCCTGTGTTGCCGGTCATCCCGGCTATGTCGGTGATCCCTTCGCACCCGGCTCCTTCGACGCCGTGGCTGGCGCCGACAGGATGCTGATCCTCGGCTGTGGCCTCACCATGCTCGACGCCGTCATCAGCGCCGAGCGCCACGGCTTCCGCGGTCGATATACGGTGATTTCGCGCAGCGGGCTGACCGTCGCGCCGCGGCGTGAGGTTCCCGCCTGGCCGGGTCAGGCACCCGCCGCGCGGACAGCCGCCGAGGTGCTGCGCTGGATCCAGCATGAGCGCCGCGCCGTGCGGGCGGCCGGCGAGGACTGGCAACGCCTGCCGGCATTGTTCCGCCAGCACACCCGTGCGATCTGGGCGGGACTGAACGGGCGGGAGCGCACCCGCCTGTTGCGGCGCCTCGTTCCGTTCTGGAATCTGGCCCAGCACCGGGCCGCCCCCTCCTCTTATGTCGTCTTCGAGCGCGCGCAGAAGCAGGGTCGCCTTGAGACGCTGGCCGGCACGGTCACAAGGCTCGACGTCCGGGACGGGCGTCTGGTCGCCGCGCTGCGGGCGCGCGGTAGCGGCGCCGTCAACGAATTGGAAGCCGACATCGTCGTCAGCGCGCTTGGCTACGCTTTCGACTGGACCCGCATTGACGATCCGCTGGTGCGCAATCTGCTCGCGCGCGGGCTCGCCGTGCCGCACCCGGTCGGTCTCGGCATCCGCGGTGCCCCGGACAGCCTGCGGGTGATCGACGCACGGGGCCGCCCCTGCGACTGGCTCTTCGCCATCGGCCATCCGTTCCGCGGGGAGCTGTGGGAGTCCAGTTCCATCCGCGAAATCCTCGACCAGGCCACACGGCTCGGCCCGTGTCTCGCGCGGCACCTTGCCCGCCATGATGCCGTGCCGCTCGCCTCGCCGCCTCTCATTCCGGCCTGAGCCGGACCGTCTTCAAGGGAGACCGCAATCCATGAATGAGATCGCCCCATCCGCCCGGTTCCGCGACGCGGCGCCCGACGTGGCACCCCACTTGGGGCTCCACTTGGGGCCCCACTTGGCGCCCAACGCAGTGTCGATCGAAGCCGGCGACGCCCTCCAGCGTCGCTACCGTGAGCCTGTCGGCGCCGCCCGCACGCCATGGAACGCGACGCTCGCCAGCCAGCTCAGCCATCGCTCGGTGAGGACCTTCACCGACGAACCGCTCCCGGAGGGAACGCTCGACGTGCTGATCGCCGCCGCCCAGTCCGCGCCCAGTTCATCGAACGTGCAGGCCTGGAGCGTGGTCGTGGTGGATGACAGTGTGCAGCGCGCGCGCCTCGCCCGCATTGCCGGCGGGCAGAAGCATATCGAGCAGGCGGCGCTGTTCCTCGTGTTCGTCGCGGACCTGTCGCGGGTGCAGCGGCTGGCGGAGCGTGCCGGCCTCACGTCGGACGGGCTCGACTACACGGAGAGCTTCCTCATCGCCTCCATCGACGCCGCCTTCGCTGCCCAGAACACCGTGGTCGCCGCGGAGTCGCTCGGGCTGGGGACCGTCTATATCGGCGCGCTGCGCAACAATGCCGAGGAGACAGCGGAGGTGCTGCGCCTTCCGCCGCGCGCCTACGCCGTAGTCGGTCTCGCCATAGGCTGGCCCGACCCTGCCCTGGCAACCGACGTGAAGCCCCGCATTCCCCAGCCGGCACTGGTGCATCGCGACACCTATTCGATCGCCGGCGAGGAGGAGGTTCTGGCGCGGGCCGACCGGCACAGTCATGCCTTCCGTCGTGAGCAGAAGCTGGCCGAGAAGCCCTGGACCGCACTGGCGCTCGAACGCCTGCATTCGGTCACCTCGCTGAAGGGGCGTCATCTGCTGCGCCGCCAGCTCGAACGACTTGGCTTCCCGTTCAAGTGACAGAAGCCCGGACCGGCGGCCCTCGTCCCGGTTCGGCGCTCCGGACGTATGGGCTCTTGCCAAGACGCAGGTCAAAGGCTCGGACGGGGGCAGGCAACGAGTGATGGACAAGATCGATCTGAAGATACTGCGCATCCTGCAGGCCGACGCCTCCAAGCCGATCGCGGAAATCGCGCGGCTGGTGAACCTGTCGCAGACACCCTGCTGGAACCGCATCCGCCGCATGGAAACTGACGGCGTCATCAAGGGCCGCGTCGCCCTGGTGGATTCGCGCAAGGTCGGGCTGGGGCTCACCGCCTTCGTGGCGGTGGAGGCGCAGACCCACAACCGCGAATGGGCCGCAAATTTCCGCCGGCTGGTGCAGTCCATGCCGGAGGTGATGGAGACCTACCGAATGGCCGGCGACGTCGACTATCTGCTGCGCGTCGTCGTGCCCGACATGGACGCGTTCGACGATTTCTACAACCGCCTCATCGACGGCGCCGCACCGAAGAATGTGACCTCGCGGTTTTCCATGGAGACGGTGTCCACCCGCACCGTGCTGCCGCTTTAGACGTATCTCCAGTGGCAGCTCCCCACCTCCCGCGACTGGGGGTGATGCTAGACGAGAGACGTGGAGATGGAATCCCCAATCGCCTCGGAATAGAGAAAGAACTTCGTCATTTGATATAGTCTACAGATTAGATAGCGTTCCTGTCCGTCACCTGCCGGTCTAGCCTCTCAGGATCAAATTCGTTCTTGGGAGACACACGTGACACACTGGCTTGGTTTGACGAGCGCACGCGCCCTCACCCGGCTGAGCCTTGCCGCGCTGGCGGCAAGCGCGATCGCCGCCGCACCGGCAACCGCCAAGGAGCCGCTGACTTTCATCAACCTCCAGCACAACCCGTGGACGGTGGTGGCCAAGGAGAAGGGCATCTTCGCTGAAGAGTTCGGCAAGGTCGGCATCAGCGAGGTCAACCTCATCGCCTCCGGCGCCGCCGAACTGTCCGGCGCGGAGTCGGCGGGCCTGAACAAGGGCTCGATCGCCATCGCCCAGCGCATGCTCTACCCGGCGACGGCCCACCGCGCCAACGGCCTCGATGCCGTCGTGGTCTGGGTGTCCGAACCCTCAAACAAGTACCGGACGCCGCTGCTCGCCCGTGCGGACAATGCCGAGATCAACTCCATCGCAGACATGGAGGGCAAGACCTACGGCTCGAACCGTATCGGCTGCTCCTACACCTCGGTGTTCGAGGCGTTCGACAAGGCCGGCTTGCCGCTGCAGACGCGGTTGCGCGAGGGCAAGATCCGCTATCAGGGCGTCGAGAACAACGGCGCGCGCAACGCGGCTCTGCTGAGCGGCGCGGTGGATGGTCTCGCCACCCATATCGGCAACAATTCCGGCGCCGCACTTTATCTCTCCGGCAAGGTGAAGATCGTCGGCCGCACCGTCGAGGCGGGCGAGTATGAGAACGGCGCCGGCCGCGTCTCCTTCTTCGCCATGCGCGACTTCGCCGACACCTATCCCGAGGCGGTGAAAGCGTTCCTTATCTCCTATCGCCGCGCCACGACGTGGATTCAGGCCAATGTCGACGAAGCGGCGGAGATCATCGCCAAGGGCACCCGCGTGCCGCTGGAGATCGCCAAGTTCCAGATCGTCGATCCGTCGGGCTACGAATTCATCGCCGGCGACACCGATGCGGAGAATGTCCGCAAGGCCATCAGCCAGTTCCAGGACTGGTACATCGCCCATGGCGACGACGTCTTCGTCGATCGCAAGCTGAGCGACAAGGACATCACCGCCTTCGTCGACGGCAAGTTCTTCAAGGGCGGCGCCTACTCTATCTACTGATCCCCACGCGACCGACCGTGCCACGGGCGGGCCGCGCCGGCCTATGGCGCCTCGGCACAAGGCGAGCCGCATGACCGACATCATCAACACCACCCTGAGCGCCCCGCGCCGCTCCTTCGGAACGAGGACCCGCCCCGCCACGAAGAGGGGCAAACGCGCCGCCGGCATCCCCAATATCGGGATCGTGCTGCCGATCGGACTGCTCATAGTCTGGTCGCTGGCGGCCCATTTCCAATGGGTGCCCGCCGTCTTCCTGCCGTCTCCCATCGCCACGGTGAAGGCTTTCGTGACGATGGTGGAGCGTCAGCAACTGCACACGGATTTCCTCCGCTCGATCAACATCGTCAGCCAGGCCTTCATTTACGGCTCGATCGTCGCGGTCGGGCTCGGCGTCGCTGCCGGTCTGTCGAACAATGTCGAGCGCTTCTTCGGGCCGACCTTCGACAGCATACGCCACATCCCCGGCGTCGCCTGGCTGCCGCTCATCGTGCTGTGGCTCGGCCTCGGCGCTCCCGCGCAGATCCTTGTCATCGCCAAGTCGGTTTTCTTTCCGGTGTTTCTCAACACGCTGCAGGGCATCCGCAATGTCGAGAAGAGCCATGTCGAGCTCGCCAATGTGCTGACCCTCACCCGCGCCCAGCTCGTGCGGCGCGTCATCCTGCCGAGCGCCGTGCCCAACATCATGGTCAGCCTGCGTTACGCCGCCGGCGTCGCCTGGGCGCTGGTGGTCACGGCGGAAGGGCTGAGCGGTCAGGAAGGCCTCGGCTACCTCATCTTCCGCGCGCAGAACCTGCTGCTCACCGACCAGCTCATCGTCTGCATGGTCATCATCGGCCTCGTCGGCTTCACGATCGACCGCCTCATGCTGCTGCTGCAACGCTTCGTACTGCGCTGGAAGCAGGGCTTCGAAGGCTGATCTTCCCCATCATCAGAAGGACCTACGCCATGACGATCGCCGTCACACCGTCCATCGAAACCAACGCCAAACCCGTTCTTCGCGAAATGCTCTACACCATCTGCCCGGTTCTCGTGGCGTCCAACGTCGCGCTGGAGCTCGGCTGGATCCATGACGAGCTGGCCCGTGTCGGCGCCAAGCCGACCTATCTGCGCTCGGCGCTTTCCGACACGAGCTGGCCCGCGCATTACAACCACGCCTCCGACCGGCTGATCCGCGACGGCGGCAACAGCCCGGCCATCTGGTCCAAGGCGGATCTGCGCCCGACCGTGCTCCTCGGCCTCACCCAGGCCCAGCCCGCCGGCAAGATCGTCGTGCGGGCGGATGCCGATATCTATCGCGTGGCCGACCTGAAGGGCCGGCGGATTGCGCTCTATAAGAGCCAGCGCAATGAGAAGATCGACCACCGCCGCGCGACTACCGAGCACGGTATCCTCGCAGCGCTGGCGCTCCATGGGCTGAGCCGCGCCGATGTCGAGCTGGTCGATATTGAGGACGCCGACGCCCACAGCGAGACGCTGGCCGAGACCCCGGCCGGCATCTGGGCGCAGCGCCGCTCCACTCGGCAGGATGTCCACACTCTGGAATCCCGCGCGCTGGAGGCTGGCACGGTCGACGCGCTCTATGACTATTCCATCGGCGTCGCCAAGAAGCTGGTCGAGACCGGCCGCTTCAAGGTGATCGAGGATCTTGATCGCTACACGGACTGGACGCTGCGCATCGCCAACGCGCCCCGCACCATCTCGATCAGCCGCGAATTCGCGGAAGCCAACCGCGACATCGTGGTCGCCTGGCTGCGGGCCGCGATCCGCGCCGGCCAGTGGATCAATGCCAATCCCGAGGCGGCGGCCGATGTGTTCTTCCGCACCACCATCTATGCCGACCGCGACGAGATCGCCCAGGTGCTGCGCGGCTATGATCTCGTGCCGAACCTCTCGGCGCAGAACCTCGCCGGGCTCGCCATCGAGACGAAGTTCCTGCGCGACCACCGGTACATCGTCAACGACGTCGATGTGAACGAATGGGCGGACAGCTCCTATCTCGACGAGGCCCACGCCTCGCTGCGCACGCGCTGAGAGGGCGATCATGGTCGAGGTTCTCGAACGCCCCGCCTCCCCGACCGACGCCGGCAGCCGCGAGGCCGCGACGCCCGAGGCCACCACCCGCGAAGCCTGGTACACGATCTGCCCCACCTTCGTGGCGTCCAACGTGGCGCAGGAGTTCGGCTGGATCGAGGAGGAACTGCGCAAGGTTGGCGCGAAGCTCTCCTATCTGCGCTCCCTGCCGGTCGAGCAGGGCTATCTCCCGCATTTCAGCCACCGCTTCGGCAATCTGTTCCGCGACGGCGGCAACATTCCCTCGATCTGGGCCAAGGCGGACGATGTCGACACCACGCTGATCGGCCTCACCGAGAGCCATCATGGCGGCACCATCGTGGTGCGCGCGAACCATTCGGACCATCGCGTGGCGGACCTGAAGGGCCGGCGCTTCGGCCTTTCTCGCAGCGCGAACGGGGCGAAGATCGACTGGTGGCGCGCGACGTCCCATCAGGGCATCCTGAACGCGCTGGGGCTCGCCGGGGTGGCGTCGGACGACATTGAGATCATCGACATCGCCAATGCGGATCGCGGCTTCGGCGAGGCGGCGCGGCCTTCCGCGCTGTGGGCCGAGCGGCGCGGCGAACTCGTCTTCACGCCGGAGGCGCTGGCGCTTCAGGCCGGCGAGGTCGACGCGATCTTCGCCAGCCATGGACGGGCGCTCGGGCTGGTGCGCACCGGCGCGTTCAAGATCATCGAGGATTTCTCGCGCTATCCCGACTGGACTCTGCAGGTCTCCAACAGCCCCTACGCGCTGACGGTCAACACCGATTTCGCCAAGGCCAATCGCGACATCGTCGTCGCCTTCCTGCGCGCCTCCGTTCGCGCCGCGCGCTGGCTGAACGCCAATCGCGAGGCCGGGGCGGCGGTCCTGCACCGTCTCACCTACCACCCCAGCATTGCCGATACGGCGACGGCCATCGCGCGGACGGAGTTCCTGCCGACGCTCTCGGACAAGAAGCTCGCGGGCATCGACCGGCAGAAGCGGTTCCTCGTCGAGCACGGCTACATCGCCCGCAATTTCGACAGCCGGTCCTGGGCGGATTCCTCCTATCTCGAAGAAGCCCTCGCCACCGCCTGACGGGCGCACCTCCCCTCATGGTCCGGCGGCGGCGTCCGCCGGGCGACAGATCGGAACAAACATGAGCACACGCGGCAACCTCGATATACGCGACGTCGAGAAGTTCTATGAGGTCGATGGTCGACCGCTGAAAATCCTCGATCGGATCAATGTTCACGTCGCCTCAGGCGAGTTCGTCTCGATCGTCGGACCGAGCGGCTGCGGCAAGTCGACCATACTTCGGCTGGTCGTCGGCCTGGACAACGACTATTCCGGGGTCATCAGCGTCAACAATGAGCCGATCCACGGCACCAGCCTGAAACGCGGCATCGTGTTCCAGGACCATCGCCTGCTGCCCTGGCTGACGCTTGAGGAGAATATCGGGCTGAGCCTGGAAAACTCCGGCTGGAGCCGGGAGGAGAAGCAGCGCACCATTCGCGAGCATATCCAGCTTGTCGGGCTGCGCGGCTTCGAGAAGGCCTATCCCTATC
>JAEZMI010000024.1 GCA_023414975.1 Pseudomonadota bacterium
ATCTACACCTACGATCCGCCGGCCAATGGCGCGATCCAGACGCTGCGCCTTACCCCGGGCAACCATGACGGGCAGTACGTCGTATCCTGGCGCATCGACGTGTCGGAGAACTGCCGCCTGCGGGCGCATGAGGATGCCTTCGGCAACATCACCCACACCTTTGCCGTGGACGGCCCGATCTCGGAGCTGCGCGTCCTGGTGGAAGGCGAGGTGGAGACGCAGGACACCGCCGGCGTGGTGCGTGGCGTGAAGGAGCGTTTTCCCGCGTCCCTGTACATGCGCGAGACCGACCTCACGGCCGCCGACTCCGCCCTGCGCGCCTTCGCCGAGAAGGCGACCGCCGGCATCGAGGACCGCATCGCGCGCCTGCACGCGCTGATGGAGGCGATCGGCGAGGCCATGACCTTCGATCCCGTCCCCACGCAGGTGACGACCACCGCCAAGGAGGCCTTCGGCCTCAAGCGCGGCGTCTGCCAGGACTACGCGCACATTTTCATCGCCGCCGCGCGGCATATCGGCATCCCCGCGCGCTATGCGAGCGGCTACATCGTGACCGAATCGGCCGCGCAAACCCAGTCGCAGGGCGGCCAAGTTCAGACCATCCAGCCCCCCCCGCTTCCGGCCTCTCCGCTTCAGGGCGCCAGCTCGCAGGCCGGCCATGGCTGGGCGGAGGCCTATGTGGACGCGCTGGGCTGGGTCGGCTTCGACCCGACCAATCTCCAGTGCCCGACCGAGGCCTATGTGCGCCTCGCGGTCGGGCTGGATTATCTCGGTGCGGCGCCCGTGCGCGGCAAGCGGTATGGCGGTGGGGAGGAAAATCTCTCGGTCGCCCTCACGGTCGATCAGTCGAGCCGGCAAATTCAGGGCTGACGGTTGCCGGCCGCGAAAGCGCCCCGCTATAAGGGCGCGGGGTGGGAAGAAGCCGCGCGCCGCTCGGGCCGCGTCCAGGGGGAAGTGCCGTCCATGACCTATTGTTGCGGACTTCTGGTGCGGGACGGTCTCGTCATGATCGCCGACACCCGGACCAATGCGGGCCTCGACAACATCTCGACATTCCGCAAGCTGCACGTCTTCGAGGAGCCGGGCCGCCACGTCATGGCGCTGGCCACGGCGGGCAATCTCTCGATCTCGCAGGCGGTCATCAGCACCCTTCAGGAAGGGCTGGAAAATCCCGAGACGGGCAAGAAGGATACGCTGGCGACCTGCAGCAGCATGTTCCGCGCGACGCAGCTCGTCGGCGCGGCCATCCGCCATGTCCACCGCCTCTATGGCGAGGGGCTGAAGGATTCCGATATCCGCTTTGACGTCTCGTTCCTGTTCGGCGGGCAGGTGAATGGCGGGCGTCTGCGCCTGTTCATGATCTACGCCGCCGGCAACTTCATCGAATGCACCGCCGACACGCCCTTCCTTCAGATCGGCGAGCACAAATATGGCAAGCCGGTTCTGGACCGCTCCATCACGTTCGAGACCGACCTGTACGACGCGCTGAAGTCCGGGCTGATCTCGATGGATTCGACCATGCGCTCCAATCTCGGCGTGGGCATGCCCATCGACATTCTGGTCGCGCGCCGCGATGGCGGTCAGGCCGAACTGAACTACCGGATAGAGCCGGGCGAACCCTATTTCCACGATCTGCGGGAGCGCTGGTCGGCGGCGCTGCGGGCCGCCCATACCTCCATCCCGCGCCCGCCTTACGGCCGCTCCCGCTAGAGAAGGCGCCAAAGAGAAAGCGCCGAGCCCGACACGCACGAAGGCCGCAGACGCGGCGCGCCTGCGGCCTTGTGGACATGTTATGCTGCCATCCGTCAGGTGAGCAGATACAGCAGGATGATGATCGGAATCGGAATACCGATGAGCCACATCAGAATAGCGGGCATGATCGCTCTCCTCGACTGAGTAAATCACGGGCGGTGCTGTCTGGTTTCACCGCGTTTGACTTGTCTGCCGCCTTGATAACGCCATGAGCTCTTGTGGGTTCCGTCGGTCATCGTTCGGGGGCGGCGCCGCCGCCGCTTGCTGGCGAGCTTCACGGGGTTCATCGTCCACTGGCTTCATCGTCGCGTCTCGGGAGGAAAAAGAATGACCACGCCACGCATCGCCCTCGTCACCGGCGCCGGAACCGGCATCGGCAAGGCCGCCGCCCTTGCTCTGGCCGAAAGCGGTTTCGAGGTGGTTCTCACCGGCCGCCGGATTGAGCCGCTCACGGCTGTCGCCGCCACCATCGCCGGGGCGGGGCAGACGGCGCATGCCATCGCCTCGGATGTGGCCGATCCGGCCGCCGTCAGCGCGCTGTTCGACGAGATCGCCCGCCGCTTCGGCCGGCTGGACGTGCTGTTCAACAATGCCGGCGGCTGGTCGCCCGGAAAGCCGATCGAGGACATTCCGTTCGAGGACTGGCAGCGTGTGGTGAATGTGAACCTCACCGGCGTGTTTCTCTGCACCCAGGCCGCCATCCGCCTCATGAAGGCGCAGCAGCCCAAAGGCGGGCGCATCATCAACAACGGCTCTATTTCGGCCCACGCCCCGCGCCCCCTCACCGCCCCCTATACGGCGACCAAGCACGCGGTGAGCGGCCTCACCAAACAGGTCGCGCTGGAAGGGCGCGCGCACAACATCGCCTGCGGGCAGATCGACATCGGCAATGCCGACACCGACATGGCCGAGAAGATGAAGACCGGCATCCTGCAGGCCAACGGGCAGATCATGGTCGAGCCGACCTTTGACCCCGTCCATGCCGGCCGTGCCGTCGCCTACATGGCCAGCCTGCCGCTCGACGCCAATGTGCTCACCATGACCCTCATGGCCACCAACGCACCGTTTGTCGGGCGGGGCTGACCTTTGAGAGCACGGCGGCAGGCCGCCCCGTTGCTTTCAACTTGTGCGCGAGCCTGCGCTTGATCACAATCTTACCCGCAGGGGCGAGCATGCAGGCGCATGCCCGCGCGGCGACCGGTGGGGAGCAGGGGCATGGTGGATTTTACGACCGTCAATCCGACAACCGATCCGTTCAAGATCGGTGTCGACATCAACCAGCCCTGCGGGGTCGGGATCGTCATTGGGCCGATCAGCACCCCCGTCGGCGCTGGAACGCTGAAGAGCTTCAGCGCCTCGACCATCAAGGCAACAGGAAGCTACAAGGCCATGGGGGCGGCGGGGAGCTTCGATATATCCGCCACCCCGCAGGGCGACCATTTCAAGGTCGTGATCGCCATCACCGGCAGTTTTGCCGGTCACTCGCGAAGCTTTCTCGCGACGGCTGTCCAGGTCAACGCGGACCTGGTGCGGCTGACGAGCCTTGGCAGCCCTCCCCTCGTGCTCGAACTGGCCCAGTCCGACGGCGGCATGTTCTCGGATGGAAAGATTCACGTCCAGCCCGCATGGGCTCCGGCGAAATTCTACATCACCGCCAAGGTGTAACCGCTCGCTCGCGCGGCAGACGCCGGCCACGCGGCGGTCAGATCACCGCCAGCGCGCCCTGAAACAGCAGCCAGCTCAGCAGGCCCATCACGCCGAGGCTGATGAAGCTGGCGACGAGGCCGGCGGCGATGAAGACGCCGTCGCGCTCGACAAGGCCGAGGCCGAGGATGCACACGGCGATGCCGGGCGGCAGATTGCCGAAGATCGGTATGGGCAGCATCAGCAGCAGGCCCAGCACGATGACGATGCCGCCCATCAGGAAGCGCGCGCCGGCGCTGGAGAAGTACGGCAGGCGCGGGCGGGAATAGACCTCGAAGCGGCGAATCCATTTCAGCGCGCCGTGGACGATCTTCTCCAGCAGCGCGCGCGAGACGGTGCGGGCGGCGAGCCAGCGCGGCAGCCAAAGCTCGTCGCGCCCCAGCAGCATCTGCGCGCCCACGAGGCAGAGCAGCACGCCGCAGATCACCGGAATTCCCGGCGGCATGGGCAGGCAGTTCGGCAGGCCGAGCAGCAGGATCGACAGGCCGAAGGCGCGGTTGCGCAGGGCGTGGACGATCTCGCCCACGCCGATTCGCTCCGCCGAATGAGCGGTCACGATCGCGGAGAGCAGCTCCGAGGTGCGGGGCGAGCGGTGATCCACGGCGGGCGGCCTGGTGCCTTCATTCATGCCTTGGGACACCAACACGGCCCCGGTTCCGCCGTCCTCATAGCACGGCGAAAGCGGCAAGGAGAGGGCGCGCGGAGCATTTGCCCGCGCCAGGCCGCACCTTAAACCCACGCCCCGGCGGGCGCGCGTGCCTTACTGGAGCTGGAACACCCCGTCCACGCGGCGCAGTTCCGCGGGCTTGATCAGCCGGGAATGCGCCACCGTGACCGAGTGCAGCGGCCCCTCCAGCTCCCGCTTCCAGAAGTCGAGAAAGCGGTTCAGCTCCGGGAAGTGGGGATAAAGATCGTAGTGCTGCCAGAGATAGGTCTGCAGCAGCACCGGATGGTCCGGCATGCGGTAGAGGATCTGGGCGGTGGTCAGGCCGTAACCGGCGAGCTGCCGGACGAAATCCGCGGAGACGGCGCGCGCGCCGGGCGCGGATGCTTCTTGAGATGCCATGCGGAGCCTCCTTTCGCTGACACGTCAAGTTGAGCGCACCAAGCTTGCGCGAACAAGTCCAAAGATGATGTTTGTCGTTTAATATCAAGGCATTAGCAGCATAGGTGACAGACTGCTGACAGCCCTGCTCCCGCGGCCTTGGCACTCACTGCGCGTGACTGCTAATTTTTTCGTTCCGCACCCTTGCGCGCCCTTCACCCCCCGCCTAGATGTGCTCGCGGCGGCGTGATCGGCCAAACGGGACGCGCGCCAGCCGTGACACCAGATGATCGTTCAAAGCTTTTCTGGAGAGAACCGATGAAGTTCCGTCCCCTGCATGACCGTGTCGTGGTCAAGCGTGTCGATGCGGAAACCAAGACCGCGGGCGGCATCATCATCCCCGACACCGCCAAGGAAAAGCCCTCGCAGGGCGAGGTGATCGCGGTGGGTCCGGGTGCCCGCGACGAGGCCGGCAAGCTGGTTCCGCTCGACGTGAAGGCCGGCGACCGCGTGCTGTTCGGCAAGTGGTCCGGCACCGAGGTCAAGATCGACGGCGTCGACTACCTGATCATGAAGGAGTCCGACATCCTCGGCGTGATCGACGACAGCGCCACCGCCAAGAAGGCGGCGTGACGCCCATCGCCCGACGCAAGTCGCAACGCATCACCGGAGTTTAAAGACATGTCTGCCAAAGAAGTGAAGTTTTCGGGCGACGCGCGCGAGAAGATGCTGCGCGGCGTCGACATCCTCGCCAATGCCGTGAAGGTGACGCTCGGTCCGAAGGGCCGCAACGTCGTGATCGAGAAGTCCTTCGGCGCCCCGCGCATCACCAAGGACGGCGTCACCGTCGCCAAGGAGATCGAGCTCGAGGACAAGTTCGAGAACATGGGCGCGCAGATGGTGCGCGAAGTGGCCTCGAAGTCCAACGATCTCGCCGGTGACGGCACCACCACCGCGACCGTGCTCGCCCAGGCGATCGTCCGCGAGGGCGCCAAGTCCGTCGCCGCCGGCATGAACCCGATGGACCTGAAGCGCGGCATCGACCTCGCCGTCGAGGCGATCGTCGCCGATCTCAAGAAGAACGCCAAGAAGGTCACCTCGAACGAGGAGATCGCCCAGGTCGGCACCATTTCCGCCAACGGCGATTCCGAGATCGGCAAGTACCTCGCCGAGGCCATGCAGAAGGTCGGCAACGAGGGTGTCATCACCGTCGAGGAAGCCAAGACCGCCGAGACCGAGCTCGACGTCGTCGAGGGCATGCAGTTCGACCGCGGCTACCTCTCCCCCTACTTCATCACCAATGCCGAGAAGATGCGCGTGGAGTTCGAGGATCCCTACATCCTCATCCACGAGAAGAAGCTCTCGGGCCTGCAGGAGCTCCTCCCGGTTCTCGAAGCCGTGGTGCAGACCTCCAAGCCGCTGCTGATCATCGCCGAGGACATCGAGGGCGAGGCTCTCGCCACGCTCGTCGTCAACAAGCTGCGTGGCGGCCTCAAGGTCGCGGCCGTGAAGGCGCCCGGCTTCGGTGATCGCCGCAAGGCCATGCTGCAGGACATCGCGATCCTCACCGGCGGCACCGCCATCTCCGACGATCTCGGCATCAAGCTCGACAGCGTGACGCTGGCCATGCTCGGCCGCGCCAAGAAGGTGGTGATCGAGAAGGAGAACACCACGATCGTCGACGGCTACGGCGCCAAGGCCGACATCGAGGGCCGCGTCGCGCAGATCAAGGCGCAGATCGAGGAGACCACCTCGGACTACGACCGCGAGAAGCTGCAGGAGCGTCTGGCCAAGCTCGCGGGCGGCGTCGCGGTGATCCGCGTCGGCGGCGCGACCGAGGTCGAGGTCAAGGAGAAGAAGGACCGCGTCGACGACGCGCTGCACGCCACCCGCGCGGCCGTCGAGGAAGGCATCCTGCCGGGCGGCGGCGTCGCCCTGCTGCGCGCGATCAAGGCGCTCGAGGGCGTCCAGACCGTGAACCCCGACCAGAAGACCGGCGTCGAGATCGTCCGCAAGGCGATCCAGGCCCCGGCGCGCCAGATCGCCAGCAATGCCGGCGAAGACGGCTCGCTGATCGTCGGCCGCATCCTGGAGAAGGACAGCTACGCCTACGGCTTCAACGCCCAGACCGGCGAGTATGTCGACATGTTCAAGGCGGGCGTCATCGATCCGGCCAAGGT
>JAEZMI010000068.1 GCA_023414975.1 Pseudomonadota bacterium
GGTGCGCGCGCTGCCCGAGGCCGCGCTGCTGCTCGACCCGCGCGGCACCGTGCTGGTGGCCAATGCCCGCGCTACCGGCATCGTCGCGCGCGTGCGGGTGGGCGATCCCGTCTCCTTCGCGGTGCGCGTGCCGGAGGTGCTGGAGGCGATCCGCGCGGCCACCGCCGACGGCCAGCCCCGCCGCATCGACTTCGCCGAGCGCGTGCCGATCGACCGCTGGCTGCGCGCCGACATCGTGCCGATCCGCGCCGGCGAGGGGCGCGAGCGCGCCGACCGTCGCGGCACGGAGGCGGTGCTGGTCAGCTTCATCGACCTCACCCAGCAGCGCCGCGTCGAGCAGATGCGCGTCGACTTTATCGCCAATGCCAGCCACGAGCTGCGCACCCCGCTCGCCTCGCTCTCCGGCTTCATCGAGACGTTGCAGGGCCCGGCCCGCAACGACGCCAACGCCCGCGAGCGCTTCCTCAAGATCATGGGCGAGCAGGCGCGCCGCATGTCGCGCCTCATCGACGACCTGCTCTCGCTCTCGCGCATCGAGCTCAACGCCCATCTGCGCCCGGAGACGGAGATCGACCTCGTCGCCATCGTCGGCCATGTGCGGGACACGCTGGCCCCGCTCGGCCGCGAGCGCGGCGTCGAGATCGCCTTCGCTCATCCCGCCCCGCCGGTGATCGTGAAGGGCGATCGCGACGAACTGTTCCGCGTGTTCGAGAACCTCGTCGAGAACGCGCTGAAATACGGCGCTGCGGGCGGCAAGGTGGACGTCGCCATCACCCGCGAGGGCGGCGATGCCATTGTCGCGGTGCGTGATTTCGGGCCGGGCATCGCGCCCGAGCATGTGCCGCGCCTCACCGAGCGCTTCTACCGCGTGGACACCGCCCATTCGCGTGAACAGGGCGGCACGGGGCTCGGCCTCGCCATCGTAAAGCACATCGTGGCGCGTCATCGCGGGCGCCTCGGCATCGAAAGCACGCCGGGCGAAGGCTCGACATTCTCGGTCCGCCTTTCCGCGCTTCCTGCGGACGAGACAAAAAACATAGCGGTTTCAGCGGCTTAAACCGTCATCAAGGCGTCATTCACCCGTCATAGAACCGTGGCGCCGGGACGCTAGATAAGCCCGTGTCACCCATTTCCGCCGCCTCCGGCCAACGGAGCACCGGGCAAGGGCCCGCGTGCTGCTGGTCTCCCAGATCAGGAGAAGACCCTTGAAACTGACCCACATCCTCGGCGCCGCGCTGTCGCTCAGCCTCGCCCTGCCGGGCGCCGCCTTCGCGGCCGACATCAACGGCGCCGGCGCGTCCTTCCCGGCCCCGGTCTATCAGGCCTGGGCCGCGGCCTATAAGGAAAAGACCGGCACGGGCCTGAACTACCAGTCCATCGGCTCGGGCGGCGGTCAGAACCAGATCGTCAACCGCACCGTCGATTTCGGCGCTTCCGACGCGCCGATGAAGGACGACAAGCTCGAGCAGGCCAGCCTGCTGCAGTTCCCGACCGTGATCGGTTCGGTCGTCGCCATCTTCAACCTCGACGGCGTGGACAGCCTCGTCCTCTCCGGCCCGGTGCTCGCCGACATCTACCAGGGCAAGATCACCAAGTGGAACGACGCCAAGATCGCCGAGCTGAACAAGGGCGCCACGCTCCCGGACCAGGCCATCGTCCCGGTCTACCGTTCGGACTCCTCGGGCACCTCCTTCGTGTTCACCTCCTATCTCGCCGCCGCCAACGCGGACTGGAAGTCGAATGTCGGCGCCGCCACCTCCGTGCAGTGGCCGACCGGCGCGGGCGCCAAGGGCAATGAAGGCGTTGCCGGCACCGTGAAGAACACCAAGGGCGCCATCGGCTACGTCGAGTTCATCTACGCCGCCGCCAACAAGCTCACCGCCGCCGACCTCGTGAACAAGGCCGGCAAGGTCGTGAAGCCCGAGACCAAGGCGTTCATGGAAGCGGCCGCCGCCGCCGACTGGAAGGGCGCGAAGAACTTCGCCGCCTCGATGATCGACACCGCCGGCGCCGGCGCCTGGCCGATCACCTCCGCCACCTACATCCTGCTGCCGAAGAACCCGACCAATGCCGGCCAGTCCGCCGAGGTCATCAAGTTCTTCAACTGGGCCTACAGCGCCGAAGGCGACGCCATCGCCGAGAAGCTGCACTACATCCCGCTCCCCGACTCCGTCGTCGAGGACGTGAAGAAGGCCTGGGCCGCCGACGTGAAGGCCGACGGCAAGGCCGTCTGGACCAACTGATCGCCCCGCGATCCGCGCCTGAGGGGTGGCCGTTGCGGCGGCCGCCCCTTTCGTGTCAGTGCTAGGCGGCCGCCGAGCCGACGCGACTATCGACCCGAAACGCCTCATCCGGGCGCCCGCCATGCGGGTCCGCCCGACACCGGTCCCCGAGCCTGGCCATGACGGCCGCCCGGCGCGACCTCACAACGGCGCCGTCAGGATCACAGGAACATGGACGCCACTGTCACCGGAACGCAGGCGAGTTCACTCATCGCCACCGCGCACAAGCCGACCGGCCGCGTCAGCGACCCCATCTTCGTCGCCCTGCTCTGGGCGAGCGGCATCTTCGTGCTCGTGCTGCTCGGCCTCATCATCGCCATGCTGTTCCAGGGCGGTCTTCCGGCGCTCAGGGAATTCGGCATCAGCTTCCTGTGGTCGACGATGTGGAACCCGGTCACCGAGCGCTTCGGCGCCGGCGTCATGGTGTTCGGCACGCTGTTCAGCGCCGTCATCGCCGTCATCGTCGCGTTGCCGCTTTCCTTCGGCATCGCCTTCTTCCTCACCGAGATCGCGCCCGGCCCGCTGCGCCGGCCGATCGGCGTCGCCGTCCAGCTGCTCGCCGCGATCCCCTCCATCATCTACGGCATGTGGGGCTTCTTCATCGTCGTGCCGCTGATGGCGGCCTATGTGCAGCCGCCGCTGATCGAGCTGTTCGCCCCCATTCCGATCATCGGCGCGCTGTTCCAGGGCCCGCCGCTGGGCGCCGGCATGCTGACCGCCGGCCTCATCCTGGCGCTGATGATCATTCCCTTCATCACCGCCATGTTCGTCGAGGTGCTGGAATCGGTGCCGCCGATGATCAAGGAATCCGCCTATGGCGTCGGCGCGACGACCTATGAGGTCTATCGCAACGTCTCCGTTCCGTATGGCCGCACCGCCATGGTGGGCGCGGTGATGCTGGGCCTCGGCCGCGCGCTGGGCGAGACCATGGCCGTCACCTTCGTCATCGGCAACGCGACCCGCATGAGCGCCTCGCTCTTCGCGCCGGGCGCCACCATCGCCTCGACCATCGCCAACGAGTTCCCGGAAGCCTCCATCGGCTCGCTCAAGCTGCAGGCGTTGCTGGAGCTCGGCTTCATCCTGTTCGTCATCTCCTTCATCGTGCTGGCGCTCTCGCGCCTGCTGGTCCGCTCGAAGCTCAAGGGCTGAGGGAACGCCGATGTCATCGCTCGCCCGCCGCCGCTTCACCGACTACACGGTCAAGGCCATCTCCACCGGCTTCGCCGCGCTCGCGCTGGTGCTGCTCGCCTGGATCCTGTGGACCCTGCTCTCGCGCGGCCTGCCCGCCCTCGGCCCGCACGTCTTCACCAAGATCACCGCCCCGCCCGGCGCCGGGGGCGGCCTGCTCAACGCCATCGTCGGCTCGCTGATCCAGATCGGCGTCGCCCTCGTCATCGGCACGCCGATCGGCCTGATGTGCGGCACCTTCCTCGCCGAGAACGGGCGCGGGACGCAGATCGCCAATGCCGTCCGCTTCGTGAACGATGTGCTGCTTTCCGCCCCGTCCATCCTCATCGGCCTGTTCGTCTACCAGCTCCTCGTCGTGCCGATCGGCGGCTTCTCCGGCTGGGCGGGGTCGATCGCCCTCGCCATCCTGGTCATCCCGGTCGTGGTGCGCACCACCGAGGACATGCTGAACTTGGTGCCGATCGGCCTGCGCGAGGCGGCTTTCGCGCTCGGCGCGCCGCAGTGGAAGGTCGTCACCTTCATCACCTGGCGCGCCGCCCGCGCCGGCATCGTGACCGGCATCCTGCTGGCGCTGGCCCGCGCCGCCGGCGAGACCGCGCCGCTGCTGTTCACCTCGCTCGGCAATAATGGCTGGTCGGTGAGCCTCGACGCGCCCATGGCCTCGCTGCCGATCGCCATCTATCAATATGCCGCCAGCCCCTTCGAGGACTGGGTCGCCCTGGCCTGGGCCGGCGCCCTCATCATCACCGTCGGGGTGCTGACCCTGAACATCCTTTCCCGCCTCGTCCTGGCGAAGATGAAGTGAGACGGACCATGAATTTCGCTGCCGACACGTCGATCGACATCGCCTCCGCCGTGAAC